>NZ_WHJF01000056.1:0-44640 GCF_011682185.1 Massilia genomosp. 1 | reverse complement strand
GCTGCTCTGGGGTAGAATTCATGTCGGGCAAGGTGTGTTCGTGCTGATAGGGTAGGTTTTTAGATAACTCCCATTCTATCAATCACTTACGGCATTCTTGCCCTTTTTTGTGCAAAATTCAGGTTAGCGCCCCGTTTTCAGAGAAACACCGCCAGCGCGGCCAGCGCTGCGGGCGCCGCCAGCAGCGCCGTGTACGCGGTGGCGCGCGGCGCGTACGGCAGCAGGAACACCAGCGGCAGCGCGCCGGCCGACAGGAAGCCGAGCCAGAGCACCGTGCCGACAGTGCTGCCCCAGGTCGCTACGCACGGCAGCAGCGCCAGCGCCAGCAGGATCGCTCCTGCGCCGCGCAAGCCAAGGCGCAGCCGGGGCGAGGGTGCGCGCCGCCACGCCTGCACATGGTGGCGCTCCATCGCCAGGCACAGGAAGGCCATGCCGGCATACGCCAGCCCCGGTGCCAGCAGGCTCGCTGTCTGAACGCCGCTCATGGCTTCTCGCGTCGCCCGGGCGCGCGCACCCGCAGCGCGGCCCATGCCGCCAGGGCGCCGGCCAGCAGCGCGGCCAGTTCGACGCCGGCGCTTTCCCAGTCGCCGCGCACGCCGATTTGCGCCAGCAGATGGTCGCCGGTGCTGGCCCAGTTCAGCAGCGGCAGCAGCAGGCAGGCCAGCGCCAGGGTCCCCAGTTGTTCGCGCCAGGCCCGGGCCGGCGCGCGCAGCAGGGCGTGCGCCAGCGCCGCCAGCCAGAGGCCGAAGAACACCCGCAGTTCCCAGCCGGCGCGCTGCTCGAGCGCCAGCGGCAGCAGGCGGTTGGCCCACAGGAAGCCGACGCAGGCGATCGCCAGCCCGGCGATGGCGGCCACGTTCATGCCCTCGATCAGCCGGTACGCGCGGGCCGTGGCCGCGCCGAATTCGGCGCCATGCCTGGTGCGGCGCTTGACCATGAACAGGATGGCGCCGGTCGCCATCATCGCGCTGCCGGCCAGGCCGCACATAAAGTACAGCCAGCGCACGGTCACGCCGCCGAAGCTGGCCATGTGCAGGCTGCCCATCACCAGGCGCGTCAGCGAGGCGGCGCCGCCATCGACCTGGCCGCCCTGGCGCACGGCCAGCACCTTGCCGCTGGCGGCCGAAAAGGTGACCATGCCGCTCGTGTTGGCGATGCGGCGCAGGCTGTCGGCGTCGTTGTCCCAGCCGTAGACGCCGATGCGCATGCTGCTGTCGCCGGGGTTGTCGATGACGATGCAGCGCACCGGTTGCCTGAAGATGGCCTCGGCGCGCGCGGCGTAGTGTTCCAGGTCGGGCACGGCCAGCGCCTGGCCGTGGCGCGCCAGCCGCGCCGGCCCGCCCAGGTCGGCGAGGAACTGCTTGAGCTTGTCCCTGCCCGGGCCGTAATGGGCCAGCAGCGGCGCCGGCATCAAGGTGGTGCTGGAAATGGCCAGGCCGGTGTAGGCGATCATGAACAGGAACGGCAAGGTCAGCACCGCCACCGCGTTGTGGGCGTCGAGCCAGCTGCGCTGGCCCTTGGCCGGGCGGAAGGTGAAAAAATCCTTGAAGATGCGCTTGTGCGTGACCACGCCCGACACCAGCGCCACCAGCATCGCCATGGCGGCCACGGCCGTGATCCACAAGCCGGCCTTGCCGGCGTGTAGTTCGTAATGGAAATCGACGAAATGGTGGCCGCCCAGGGTGGGGCGCACCGGCTGCTCGGCCGCACCCGGGGCCAGTTGGGCGCCGCTGGCCGGGTCGAGCCGGGCCTCGGCGTAACCGCCCTGCGGGTCGAACCAGTAGGCCACCAGCGCATTGTTGTCGTTGCGGTTGATGGGCCAGATTTCCCACATGTCGGCGCGCGGATGGGCGCGCGCCATGAAGGACGCGCCCAGCGCCAGGCGCGGCCCGCGCTCGGCCGCGGCCACCGGCGCGGACGGCGCCGCCGCATGTTCGGCCAGCGCGTGTTCGGGCGACATCCAGTGCGTGATCGCCTCGTCGAACACGGCCAGGGTGCCGGTCAGGAAGATGGCGTACAGCAGCCATGAAAACCACAGGCCGCACCAGGTATGCAGCCAGGCCATCGCCTGGCGCCAGCCGGCCTTCATGCGCCACCGCCGCTGCGCGCGAGCAGCAAGCCGGCGCCGCCGAGGAGGGCGGTGGCCAGCGCCAGGACCGCGCATACGCGGCCCAGCGGCAGCGGTGCGAAGGCCCAGACGATGGCCGCCGTGTAGCCGGCGAAACTGACGAAGCCGCCCATCAGCACCGCCTCGGCGCGCGCCATCGGCAAGACCGCGCCGAGGAACACGGCCAGCGCGGCGGCGAAGGCGTAGCCGCCCGCCACGGCGGCGAGCAGGCGGGACCACATTTGCTGCTTGGGACTCAGTATCATGTTTTCAGTATCATGTTTACAGTGCGGGGGTGTACTTGATGCTGAACATGACGCTGCGCGGGCTGCCATAGTCATTGTTGCCATCGGCCTGGTTGAAGGCGGGAATGTAGTAGCGCTTGTCGAACAGGTTGTTGACATTCAAGGCCAGCGCAAGCTGCGGGTTCAGCTGGTAAGCCAGGCGCGCGTTCCATACGGTGTAGCCGGGTACCTTGAAGGTGCGCTCGTAGCCGATCGAATTGCTCTGGGCGCTGAAACCCGCGCCGACGCTGAGCTTGTTCCAGTCGCCCGCCAACTGGTAGCGGCTCCATGCGCGCAGCATGTGCTTGGGCGTCCACTGGCTGAAAATCTTGCCCTTGTTATCGGCGTCTTCGAGCAATTTGGTCGGGTTCCAGGTGTAGCCGGCCGCCAGTTGCAAGCCGGGCAAGACTTCTCCGCTGGCCTCCGCTTCCACGCCCTGGCTGCGCACCTTGCCGCTGGCCTTGGAGCAATACCAGCCGTCGCAGGCGAAACCGGCGGCGTAATCGGCCACGGCGCGGTTCTTGTGGTCGTAGCGGAACACGGCCAGCGAGGTGTTGACCCGGCCGTCCATCAGCTCGCCCTTGACGCCGAGTTCGACATTGCTGCCGATAATCGGTTCCAGCATCTGGCCGCTGACGCTGCGCGCGGACTGCGTTTCGAACACATCCGTGTAGCTGGCGTAGGCCGACCATTGCTTGTCGAGCGCGTAGACCAGGCCGGCGTAGGGCGTGACTTTGCCGGAGGCCGTCACCGTGTTGCGCTCATTGTCGCGCCGCACGGCGTAGAGTTCATCGTACCAGCTCACGCGCACGCCGCCGATGACGGTGAGCGCCTCGCCCACCCTGGCGCGCCAGCTGCCGTACACGCCTTTCTGGCGCACGTCGTAGCTGGCGTAGGTGCCGCCGTTGTTGCGCGCCTGCAGGATGTCGAAGTCGACCCAGGCGCGGTCATGGTCGATCTTGAAGATGTTGCCGCCCGGATTGAAGGTGCGCGCGTAGCGGTCATTCGATGTGTATTTGGAGTAATTGGCGCCCAGCATGACGTCGTGGCGCATGCCGGCCGCGTCGAAGGCCCCGTTGAGGTAAACGTCCGCGCCCAGCTTGGCCGAGTTGAAATCGGTAGCCCAATCGGCATAGGTCAAGCCGCTGCCATCGGTGGCCACAGCGCCGTGCATGCGCTGGTGGACCGAGCTGTTGCTTTCATCCATGTGGACGGCGGCGGCCTTGACCCGCCAGTTGGCGTTGAAGCGGTGGCTGAGGTCGGCGTAGACGGTGGTTTGCCCGATCTCGGCTCGGTTCCAGCCGGCCCCGACGAAGGTGGAGCGCGCCAGGCCGATGTCGGTCCCGTCCGGATAGCGCGGCAGGCCGCGCACCATCGGGCGCGAACGCTTGTCGGTCTGGCTGACGGCCAGGCCGAGCGTGGTGTCGGCGCTGATGTCGTAGTCGAGCGCGGCGTACAGGGCGCGATTGCGTTCCCACACGTAGTCGATAAAGGAATCGGCGCGGTCGAGGTCGGCCACCACGCGGGCGCGCAGGGTGCCGGCCTCGTTCAGGGGCCCGCCGGCGTCGAGTTGGGCGCCGGCGTGGTTCCAGGAACCGGCTTTGGCGCTCAGCGCGACGGTGCGCTCGGCCTGGCCGCGCTTGCGCACCAGGTTGACCGCCCCGCCCGGGCTGCCGGTGCCTTGCAGCAAGCCGGCCGCGCCGCGCAGCACTTCGATGCGGTCGAAGTAGGCCAGGCCCTCGGTGCCCCAGTTGCCCAGCACGTAAGTGTTGCGCGGGATCGGCACGCCGTCGTATTGCCAGGAATCGATCTGGAAGCCGCGCGCGTTGATCACCATTCCTTGCCCCACGCCCTTGACGCCGACCACGCCGGTGACGCTGTTGGCCGCGTCCATCAGGTCGGTCAGGCCCTGGTCGTCCATCTGTTCGCGCGTCAAGACACTGACCGACTGCGGCATGTCCTTGAGCGCCAGTTCGCCCTTGCCCAGGGTGACCCGGTTGCTGGTGTAGGAGTTGCTGCCTTCGGTGGTCGGGCCGGGCGTGGCGCGCGCGCTGACCTTGATTTCGTCCATGGTCTGGGCCGCGCCGGCCGGTGCCGGAGGGGGTGCGGAAGCAGCCGGGGCCGGCACCAGCACATAGCCGGCGGCCGACTTGCCGAGCGCGTAGCCAGTGCCGCGCAGCAGGATCGCAAACCCTTGTTCGACGCCGTGGCTGCCGGCCAGGCCTTCGCTGCGCAAGCCCCGGACCTTTTCGGCGTCGAGCACGATGGCGGCGCCGGCCAGCTGGGCGTAGCGGTTCAGGGCGTCGGCCAGCGGACCGGCGGCAATCGTGTACTGGCGTTCCTGGACCTGGGCCTGGGCGTGCAGGGCCGGGCCGGCGCTGAGCAGGGCGCCGCAGACGAGCTGGACGGCGAGGGCGGAGGCGCGCAGGCTGCGCGAAGAGGTGCTGGTGGACATGTCGATGCTTCCTTGTAGGTGGGTTTCATTGACATGACGAATGAAACCCCCCAAGCGGAACCGCCTGGCGAAAACAGTTAGTCTGTTTTTGTATCGACCAGCACCAGCCAGGGGGTGAGCGTGTACACCCGCAGTTGCGGAAAGCTCGCCTGCAGCAGTCGCAGCGCGCGGTCGGTGTCGTCCAGCGGCAGCACGGCGGACACGCGCACGCCATTGAGCCGGGCCGGGTCGTAGCGGATCTGCCCGCGCCGGTGCCGGTTCAGTTGCTCCAGCACTTCGCCCAGCGGCCGGTCGCTGACCACCAGCTGGTGCAGGCGCCAGGCGTCGTCGATGGCGGCGGGATCGATCGGCTCGGGAGCGTGGACCCCGGCCGCGTCGATGGCGACCCGCTGGCCGGCGCCGACGATGACCTCGGCCTTGACCTCGGCCTCGGCCTTGGCCTGCGTGCCGGCGGCGCTGCGCACCGCCACGCGCGACTCGAGCATGCTCAATACGGTGGCCTGCTCGCCGCGCGCGACCGTGAAGCGGGTGCCGAGCGCGCGGATGCTGCCTTGCGGCGTGTCGACCACGAAGGGGCGGCCGGGGTCCTTGGCGACCTCGACCAGAATGTCTCCCCTGACCAGTTCGAGCGTGCGGCGGCGTTCGTCGAAGTGCAGATTGACGGCGCTGGCGCCATGCAGGGTGATGCGGCTGCCGTCCGGCAAGGTCCGGCTGTGCCACTGGCCGGCGCCCGCGCGCACGTCGGCCAGCAGATACGCGGGCGGCCAGGCGTGCAGGCTCAGCCAGGCCGGCAGGGCCAGCGCGGCCAGGGCCAGCGCCACGGCGGCGCCGGCGCGTTTTGCGCGCGCACGCCTGGCCGGCATCGTTGCCAGGGCGGCGCGGGCCGGCCGGGTGCTGCCGCCGGCGTGTCCGCGCAAGGCATCGACCTGGCCGAGCAGGCGTTCCATGCCGGCGGCGGCGGCGGCGTGGCGTGGGTCGGCCGCCTTCCAGGCGGCAAAGCCGGCGTGCGCGCGGGCGCGCTCGGCGGCGTCGTCGCCGGTGAGGCGGACGATCCAGGCGGCCGCTTGGGCGGCGAGCGGGTCGGCGCGCGGGTCGGCGCGCTTCATGCGCCCATGCCCGGGCAATGCGCGCGGCAGGCCAGCAGTGCCTGCACCAGGTATTTGCGCACCATCCGGGTCGATACGCCGAGCCGCGCGGCGATGGCGGCGTGCGGCTGCTGGTCGAGGTAGTGCAGCAAGAACGCTTCGCGCGCTTTGGCGGACAGCGCTTGCAGGGCGGCGCCGATCTGGTCGAGCGCCTGCAAGGCCATCAAGGTCTCGTCGGGCGAGGGATCACAGGGCAGGACCTCGGCCAGCAAGGCCAATTCGGCCAGGTAGGCCTGCTCCAGCGCCTGGCGGCGCGCGCGGTCGACGATCAGGCGCTTGGCGGTGGTGGCCAGCCAGGCGCGCGGCTGTTCGACCCCGAGCAGGGCGTCGCGCGAGGCGATGATGCGCAAGAAGGTGTCGTGCGCCACGTCGGCCGCATTGTGGGCGCAGCCCAGTTTGTTGCGCAGCCAGCCGAACAGCCAGCGATGGTGCGCGCCATACAGTGCATGCACCGCATGAGCGTGCTGTTGCGGAATTGACTCGGCCGCCGACATGACCATCACCTAAAAGAGAATAAGAATTATTCGCATTATAGGCGGGCGGGCCGCCGAAGCGCAACCGGCGTCAGACGAAGGCCAGGTCGTGCTGCAGGATCAGGTGGTCGAGCCAGTCGTCGCTGTGGCCGAAGCGGTAGCCCAGTTGGGCGGCGCGCGCGGTGTTCATCAGGAAGGGCGCCGGGTAGTCGAAGGGACTGAGTTCACCGGCCGCCACGTCCGGCCTGGCCGGCAGGGCGCGCACCGGCACCTCGAGCAGCATGCCGATGCGCTGGACCAGGTCGAAGGCGGACAGGCCGCCGTCGCAGGCCGCATTGACCGGGCCGACAAACTCCTGGGCGCCGGCCCACAGCAAGAAGTTGCTGGTGCCCTGGGCGCTCATGAAGGAACTGGCGGCGGCCGCGTTGGCGTAGCGCAGCGGCGCGTGCTGGCGCACCAGGTCGACGTAATGGGCCAGGCGCCCGGTGAAGTCTTCGGCGCCGGCCAGCACGTGGCCGATGCGCACCGTGACCAGCGGCAGCGAGCCGTCGCGGTACAGATACGCTTCGGCCTGCAGCTTGCCGGCCACATAGCTTTCGGTGGCCAGCGTCGGGTCGTGCCACGGATAGCGGGTGTTGATCGGCTGCGCCAGCATATTGATATCGCTCTCCGCGAACGGCGCCGCCTGCTGGCCGAGCAGCTCGCGGTAGACATCGATGGTGGAGGCGACGATATAGCGTTTGACCTTGCCGGCGAAGACCTTGACGGCGATCGCCGCGTCCACCGGGCTGTAGCACATCTGGTCGTACACGATGTCGTAGCCGGGGCTGGCGGCGAAGGCGGCGCGCATGGCGTGCTCGTTGCGGCGGTCGACCTTGATGCGGGCGATGCGCGCGCCGAACGGGTCCGGGGTGTGCCCGCGCGTGGCGATCGTTACCTGGTGTCCCGCGTTGAGCAAGCGCTGCACCAGCAGCTTGCCGAAATAGCGGGTACCGCCTATCACCAATATATTCTTGCGCATTGCATTCCCTTGTTGATCTCAGTATATTTTCTGCTTAGTATGGCGATTCAACAACCGAGAAAAATTGAACCGATGAGCAAGAAAAACTTATGCATGGGATATGCATGAAGCCGCTTCGCACGCTCTCCGGCCTGGTCGACTTCGACTGCGCGGCGCGCTGGGGCAGTTTCAAGCTGGCGGCCCAGGAACTGCACAAGACCCCGGCGGCGATCAGCCAGCAGGTCAAGCAGCTCGAAGAAAACCTGGGCTTTGCCCTGTTCATCCGCCATGCGCGCCATGTGACCCTGACCGCCAAAGGACAGGAACTGGCGGTGGTGGTGGGGCGCATGCTGGCCGAACTGCGCGCCAAGGTGGGCGCGCTGCAGGGCGGCGACGAGGAGTCGGTGCTGCGCATCTCGACCACCCATTCGTTCGCCATCAAGTGGCTGGTGCCGCGCATGCACCGGTTTACCAAGCTGTATCCCGAACTCGATATCCGGCTCGATTCGAACGATGCGCCGGTCGACCTGGAAGACGACAGCAGCGACGTGGCAGTGCGCTACGGCCCGGTCAGCGATGGCGATCCGGCGCTGCTGTTCCGCGAGCGCCTGATCGCCGTCTACAGTCCCGAGCTGCTCGCGCCCGGCCAGGCCGAACTGACCCTGGCCGACCTGCCCAGTTTTCCGCTCCTGTACGAAAATTCGACCGAGTCGTGGCTGCAGCTGCTCAATGAAAACAAGGCCTTGAAGGGGAAATACGATTTCTCGCGCGGCTACAGCCACTGGGGCGTGCTGGCGCAGGCGGCGGTGGCGGGGCAGGGCATTGCGCTGGTGGCGTACGGGATCGCGTTCCAGGATATCCTGAAAGGCTCGCTCAAGCAGATCAGCTGCCGCAGCGCGCCGTTCGGCAGCGGCTACCGCTTCATGGTCAACCGCAGCAAGGAGAACATGCCCAAGGTGCAGCGTTTCCGCGCCTGGCTGGTGGCCGAGATGAACGAGATGCAGCGCGCCCTGGACCAGGGCATGTAAACGACAACGGCGGCCCGCGGGCCGCCGTTGTTCATGGCGCTGGCGTACTTACTTCACGCCGTGCATCAGCTTCTGGATCAATGGTGCGAGCAGGAACAGCAGCACGCCGCCGATCATCAGCCACATGAAACCCTGGGTGTAGCCGGACAGCGCCGACTTGATCGACATGCCCGCTTCGCCGCTGACATGGCTGGCGAAAATGCCGGACAGGTTATTGCCGATGCCGGTCGAGAGGAACCAGCCGCCCATGCCCAGGCCAACCAGGCGGGTAGGGGCGAGCTTGGTGACCATCGAGAGGCCAATCGGGGACAGGCACAGCTCACCGATCGACTGCACCCAGTAGACCGCGAACAGGGTCCAGAACGGGATCTTGCCGTAGGTCGGATCGACCAGTTCGGTCAGTGCGTACATCAGCAGGCCGAAGGCGAGGCCGTTGAAGATGATCCCGAGGCCGAATTTGCGCGGAATCGATGGGTTGACTTCAACCTTGCCCAGGGCGACCCACATCCACGCCATCAGCGGAGCGCAGGCGATGATGGCGACCGAGTTCACGCTCTGGAACCAGGCGGTCGGGAATTCTGTCATGCCGAACGGCGCGGTGACGAACGAGAGCGCGCCCTTGCGGTCGACGATGCTCTCGGCCAGGAAGGTGAACGAGCTGCCGGCCTGTTCGAAGAACATCCAGAACAGGATATTGAAGGCGAAGATGATCATCATCGCAAAGGTCTTGTCGCGCGCAACTTTGCCGTCGCGGATGCCTTCGGCGATCAGCATGCCGGCCAGGATCACGAACAGGATGGTCAGGCCGACCTGCAGCTTGTTGGCGCCGGCCTTGAGCAGGAAGAACATGACGGGAATGGCCAGCAGCGCGCCGCCGACCACCATGAGCATGCGTTTCGGGCTGTTGTCCTCCGCCGGCGGCGCGCCGATGCCCTTGAGGGCGGCGCGGCCGAAGAAGAACCAGACCAGGCTGATGACCATGCCGATACCGGAAGCGAAGAACACGACCTTGTAGGCCGGGATGTCGCCGGTGTTGAACACTTTCTGGGCCAGGATCTGGGTAAAGATCGGAGCCAGGAAAGCGCCGGCGTTGATGCCCATGTAGAAAATGGTGAAGCCGGGATCGCGGCGCGGGTCATCCAGCGTATAGAGCTTGCCGACCATGGTCGAGATGTTCGGTTTGAACAGGCCGTTGCCGACGATGATGGTGGCCAGGCCCAGCTTGAAGATATCTTCATTCGGCAAGGTGATGGCGAACAGGCCGGCGGCCATGAAGGCGGCGCCGATCAGGATCGAGCGCTGGTAGCCGATGACTTTGTCGGCCACATAGCCGCCGAAGACGGCGCCGGCATATACCAGCGCGAGGTAGGAACCATAGGTCAGGTTGGCCGCCTGCTGGCCGCTGGCGTCGCCGCCGTAGAACTGCGTGACTATATATAGCACGAGCGCCCAGCGAATACCGTAGAACGCAAAACGTTCCCAAAATTCGGTCATGAACAACATCCAGAGCGGACTCGGATGACCGAAGATCTGCTTGAATTCCGGGATTACGACTTCCTGGTTGGGTGGGGTAGCGGCACCGCTCATGCGGTTTCTCCTGAATTATGGTTATGGTTGGATAAATCATATGGCCGACCGCGGCTCGTGACCCCGGTTTTCCAATAGGGTCGCATTTTAATGTAAATCGACTATGCTCAGCGAATTTTTGCCGGATGTGCTAATTAAGGCAAGAAACCAGGCCGCGCAGGCACAGCCGCAGTTGTGTCCCCCAAGAGCGGCGAGTTGTCGTATATTGGCGTGGCAGGCTTGTTTGTTACACCGAATCGAAAAGGATTTGTACTATGGAACACGACGTTGTCGATACCCTGATTTCGCCAGAAGGCCAGCTCGAAGTGCTGTCGAAAGCCGAAGTCTTCAAACTGCTCGACACCAGCCAGGGCGGCCTGTATCAAATCTTCCGCAATTGCGCGCTGGCGGTGCTCAACTGCGGCAGCACCATCGACGATGGGAAAGAGCTGTTGGAACGATATAGATCCTTTGAAATCAGCATCGTACAGCGCGAGCGCGGCATCAAGCTGGAGATCAAGGGCGCCCCGGCGATCGCGTTCGTCGATGGCAAAATGATCAAGGGGATCCACGAGCACCTGTTCGCGGTACTGCGCGATATTATCTTCATCAGCAGTGAAGTGACCGACAATCCCAAGTTCGACATGTCGCGCACGGAAGGGATTACCGATTCGGTGTTCCATATCCTGCGCAACGCCAATGTGCTGCAACCACAGCGCAATCCGAACCTGGTGGTGTGCTGGGGCGGGCACTCGATCAACCGGATCGAATACAACTATTCGAAGGAAGTCGGCTACCAGATGGGATTGCGCGACCTCGACATCTGCACCGGCTGCGGCCCGGGCGCGATGAAAGGGCCGATGAAGGGCGCCACCATCGGGCACGCCAAGCAGCGCCTGGCGGGCGGGCGTTACCTGGGCATTTCGGAACCGGGCATTATCGCGGCCGAGTCGCCGAACCCGATCGTCAACGACCTGGTGATCATGCCCGATATCGAAAAGCGGCTGGAAGCGTTTGTCCGCACCGGGCACGGGATCATCGTGTTCCCGGGCGGCGCCGGCACCGCCGAAGAGATCTTGTACATCCTCGGCATCCTGCTCCATCCGGATAACGCCGACATGCCGTATCCGCTCATTTTCACCGGTCCGGAAACGGCGCGCGACTACTTCATCCAGATTAACCAGTTCATCGCCGATACACTGGGCGAGGAAGCGCAGAAGCGCTACAAGATCATCATCGACGATCCGGAAATGGTGGCCAAGGAGATGCAGCTGGGGATCCGCCAGGTGCGCGAATTCCGCAAGTCGCGCAGCGATGCCTATTATTTCAACTGGCTGCTCAAGATCGACGAGGAGTTCCAGCGCCCGTTCCGGCCGACGCACGAAAACATGCGCAACCTGTCGCTGCACAAGAACCAGGAAAAGCACCTGCTGGCGGCCAACCTGCGGCGCGCGTTTTCGGGCGTGGTGGCTGGTAACGTCAAGGATGAAGGCATTCGCGCGATCGAAAAATTCGGCCACTTCGAAATCCACGGCGACGCCGCCATCATGGGGCCGATGGATGCGTTGCTGGCGTCATTCGTGGCGCAGAGCCGGATGAAGTTGCCGGGCAAGGCGTACACGCCTTGCTATCGCGTCATTACGTAAGCCGCATGCTGCGCGCCGGCCGGCGCGCACCGTCGTTCCATCGTGAGCGTTAGTCGAGCTTTTTGCCAAAGCCGACAGCAATGCGGCGCGCGACGAAATGATCGAAGCCAGCCTGGCGGAAGGTGCCGGCGTCGGTGCGGTAGCTGCGCTTGCTGCCATCGAAAATATCGCTGGCGCTGACGGTCAAGCTGAGCGTTTTGCTCAACTGGCGCTTCCAGCTCAGGTGTACGCTGCTGGTCGATCCCTGCCGGCCGAGCGGGGTGATGGCGGCCGACTGGCCGTGTACGTCGAGCGCCACGTCGTCCACCCCGGCGCTGTAGGCGGCGCGCAAGTTCACATAGCCCGCGATATCGTCCTGGCGCACCGCGCCACGCAGATCGGGCGTCGACAAGGCCACGCGATAGACGCCGCCGTCCACGCCCAAGCGCAGCGTCGCATCGGGCGTCCAAGCGAGCGAGCCGGTGACGCCGGTCGAACGCGCCTGTCCACCATTCTGTTTCGACGTCACCAGCACATTGTCGGCAAAACTGCGCGCATCGGCCACCGTATCGCCGCTGGTGCGGTGGAAGGCATCGACGCTGGCGCTCCACTGCGCCGCCTCGGTGCTGGCGCCGATCTCCCATGAATTGAGGCGCTGCGGTGCGAGGCCGGGATTGCCGCGGCTGAGGTTTTGCGCATCGACGTAGGTGCTGAAGGGATTGAGGTCGCGCGGGTCGGGCCGTTGCAGGCTGCGCCGGTAATTCAACGTCAGGTCGGTCTTGTCGCTGGCCGCGTATTTGAGGTGCAGGCTGGGATTGAAGGCCTGCCAACGGCTTCGTTGCACCAGGCCCTGGGCCGGGCCGACCCGCAGCGCCATGCGCTCGAGGCGTCCGCCCAGCAGCGCTTCCCAGTTCCCCCGCCGCAGCTGGTCGGTCAGATAGATGGCGCTCAAGGTCGTCGCCACGGCATAGCCGTTGGTGGTTGCCGGATCGGGCGTCTCGGCCCCCGTCGAACGATCGACGGCGGCCTGATAGTTATCGAGGTCGTTGACCTCGTCCTGGAGATCGACGCCCATGCCCCACTGGCCGTGCGCGCTGGCGCGGGTCCAGTCGAGGGTGGCCTGGTTGAGGTGGCGCGCCGACCTGGTGGCGCCGCGACTGTAGCCGGTGGCGCGCGCCGGTTCGAGCACGACGTCGCTGTACGACTTGTCGATCAGCCCTGTTGTCGTGCTGCGCTGGAGCATGGCCTTGAGCGCGCTGCCTTTGTCCTGGCGGCTGTAACTGAGGCTGGCGCTGTCGTCGGCCTGCTCGTTGGGGCCGTAGGAGATGCGGTGATAGATGCGCTGGCCGGCGCCGTCGCGCGCCACGTTGAGCGTGTCGAGCAGGGGCCGCGAGGCGCGCTCCTTGTATGTCGCCGACAGGGCCAGGGTATCGGTGTCGCTGAGGGCGTAATCGACGCCCAGCGCCGCGCTGTGGACTTTGCGCCGCACGAAGACCTCGGACGTTTGCAGCGTCGCTCCGGTTTGGCCGCTGAGGGGATTATTCCAGTCGACTGCCGACTGCCGGAATTTTTGCGTGCCGTCGCGCCGGTACGCCAGGTTGCCGTGGACGCTGAGCTGTTTTTTGGTCAGGTCGCCCGACGTGCTCACATTCCACAAGCCATGGTCGGCGGCGCTGGCCTGCAGCTGCGCGTGTACACCCGGCTTGCGGTTTCGCTTCAAGACGATATTGAGGATCGCGCCGCCGTTGGCGTTGTAGGCGGCGGAGGGATTGGTGATCACTTCGATGCTGGCGATGTCGGCGCCGCTCATGGTCTGCAGCGCCACCGCCCGCTCATCGCCCGACATCATCGCCGTCGGCTTGCCGTCCACCAGCACCGTGACCCTGGCGTTGCCCTTGACCGAGATCTGGCCGTCGGCCGTCACCGCGATCTCGGGTGTCGACTGCAGCACGTCCTGGGCGCTGCCGTTGGCCGCCCTCGGCATGCTGGACACGTCATACACGGTCTTGTCGAGCTTTTTGACGACCGGCGCCTTCTTGCCCGTGACGGTCACCGTCGCCACCTCCGGTTCTTCGGCGCGCGCTTGCGCCGGCAGCGCGACGAACCCGAACAGGATCAGGCAGAAGGTTGTCCTGGGCAGGGAGGCTAGATCGAAATACATGACGACATTTTAACGTTTCTGCGCGGTCAACGGGGCGATGTTGGATCGCATCGTCATAGTTCGCTGGCGTAGCGGCCCGACGGCGGCTCGCGCAAGCAGGCGGCAACCGCGTCCCATCCGCCGGAGGCGGTCAGGGTCCCGATGTGCGCCTTGTGGGCCTGTTCGCTGTCCCATTGCTCGACCAGCGTGAACACGGCTTGGTCGTCGCTGGCGCAAAAGATGTGTACGCCACGGCAGCCGGCAACGCTGGGCAGGTCGCGCTTGACGCCGTTGAGGATCGCGCGCAAGTCCGACGCCGCCTCGGGCCGGGTGCTGAAGGTGATGATAAAGGTGGTGCCGGTCATGGTTGCGTCGCTTTGCATAGTGGGGGGTGCGGCCGCAGTCCGGCCGTGTGCATACGATAGGCGCTCGCGCGCCGCGCTGTCGAAGCCTGTCAGGGCGGCCACTTCGCCGGCACGCCTGCCGCCGGCCAGCAGCAGCAGCGCGCGCCGCGTCGAGGCGCGTGTTGCGCAAAAAATGCATCGGCGCCAGCCCGGCCACCTCGCGGAAGGTGTGGGCGAAGTGCGAGGGGCTCATCGCTACCGCGCCGGCCAGTTCGGCAATGTCCAGCGGACGGCGGAAGTGCTGTTGTATCAACTGCATCGCCTGGTGGATGCGGGCGGCCGAACGCTTGATGGCGGCGTCGCGGATGGCGCTTGCCGCCACGGACCTGAGCAGGCGCACGATGATTTCTTCGACGATGAGCGGGGCGATGGTGGCGCGGTCGATGGCGTGGTCGGTCGCCGGCAGCAGCCGCGTGAACGCGTCGAGCACGCGCTCGCCGACTGGCGCGACGTAGTTCGGGCTCGCCTGCGGGTGCGGGGCGGGAGCGGCGTCGGCCAGCGCGACGAAGGTCTTGACCAGCAGGTCCGGCGCCAGGTCCATGTGGATCGCGAGGTAGGGCCGGCCGGCGCTGGCCTCGACCACGGTGCCTTCGCAGCGTGTTTCGGCGCCCAGCACGAGGCAGCTCGTTGAAACGGCCTCGGTATTCACGCTGCGCGCACCAGTTTGTCGGGATTGCGCACCACGTAGATGGCGCCGATTTTGCCGTCGTCCATCTCGAACGACATGGTCGAATCGAGCTTGCCGTCGACCAGGCGCAGCAGGCCAGGCTGGCCATTGATGGTGGCATGCTCGAACGTTGTCGTGGCGCCGTACTTGCGCGCCATGCTTTCGTAGAAGCGGGCGATCTTGTCGGCCCCGCGCACCACGTTGATGGTGGCCGAGACCTTGCCGCCGCCGTCGGCGCGGAAGGTGGCGTCCGGCGCGAACAGCTGCGCCAGTTGCGCGCGCTCGCCGCCTTGCGCGGCCCTGACGAAGCGTTCCAGCAAGGCCATATGCGTTTCGGCGCTGACCGAAAACCGCGGCTTGTCGGCGCGCACCCGCTCGCGCGCGCGGTGCAGCAACTGGCGGCAGGCCGCTTCGGTCTTGCCCACGGCGCTGGCGATGCCGGCGTAGTCGCAGTCGAATACCTCGTGCAGCAGGAACACCGCGCGTTCTTCGGGGCCGAGGCGTTCGAGCATGAGCATGAAGGCCATCGAGATGTCGCCGGCCAGTTCCAGGCGCGACTCGGGCAGGTCGGCGGCGCGGGTGACGATCGGTTCGGCCAGCCACGGGCCGATGTAGGCTTCGCGATCGAGCATGGCGCTGCGCAGGCGGTCGATGCACAGGCGCGTGACGACGGTGACCAGCCAGGCGTCGCTGCTGGCCAGGGTGGCGCGGATGTCGCTGGCGTTCCAGCGCAGCCACGCGTCCTGCACGGCGTCGTCGGCGTCGGCGCGCGAGCCGAGCATGCGGTAGGCGATGCCGAACAGGCGTGGACGGACCTGGTGAAACTGGGTGGTGAAGATGTCGTTCATTCTTTTTTGGGGCAGGCTGTCACAAACGTTGCGACAGGTTCGTCTAATGATTGTAAGGCCGGACAATCAATCTCACCAAAAAGGAATCAGCATGGAACGCATCAATTTTATGACCGCCTCGCCGAACGCCGTCAAGGCCTGGAGGGCGCTTGAGCAGTATATCGCCACCTCGCGCATCGACAAGCCGCTGGCCGAACTGGTGCGCCTGCGCAGTTCGCAGATCAACGGCTGCGCGTTTTGCGTGGACATGCACGCGACCGATGCGGCCAAGGGCGGCGACACCGCACGGCGCCTGCATGCGGTGTCGGTATGGCGCGAGACGCCGTTCTTTACGGCGCGCGAACGGGCCGCGCTGGCATGGACCGAAACCATGACGCGCCTGGCGCAGCAACCCGACACCGGCGAGAGTTACGCAGAACTGGCGGCGCAGTTCAGCGCCGAAGAGATGGTCGACCTGACCTTGCTCATTTCAACCATCAACGGCTGGAACCGGCTGGCGGTGGGGTTCGGCAAGATGCCGGAATAGGGCAATCCGTGCGCCGCCATCGGAGCGCGTGGCAAGGCATGCTTACCGAGGTGGCGCCGCACAGATAGTGCGGGCCTGCATATCGCTGCGCACGCTGCGCAAGGCTTTACCCATCTCTTCTGCCGCATCGATTGCGTCATAGGTAGCGTTCCTGAAGTTGGCGATCGGAAGCAGCAAGGGCTTGAGGGCATCGAGCGCATTGGCTGTCGCAGCGAAACTGGCCGTAATTTCTTCCAATTTGGCTTTTTCCAAACGCGACGCCGGTACGATCCCGGCGATCTTGGAGCCGTTTTCCAGGTCCTGTATGGCGGACAGGATTTTCGCCTTGTCCGTGTCGATGACGAAAGCGACTACCGGATCGATGATGTCGTCGTGGGCATAGCGGGCTGCATAGCCGGCCAGGCGTTCGCTTTTGTACAGCAAGCGGGCGCTGCCCAACATCCTGAGATCGCGCGCGCCCGATTCGGCTTGAAGTAGATTGAGCTGCAGCAGTAGTTCGTTCAAACGCGGCGCCCCACCGGTGATTGCCTTGGTCGCGGCGCGCATGCGCATGAGGCTCTCCTGATTGCCGAGCAACGTGTCTGTGGCCGCCGCCAGGGCCGGCAATTTCGCGGCGACGGCAGCCAGTTTCCGGGCCGTTTCCGGGTCCGGCACATGGCTTGCGCAGTGTTCGAACCTGGTTTGCGCCAGCGCTGCCATGGCAGTGGTCAAGGCTGTCCGGTTTTCGCGCAATTGCGCAAATCCGTCGGAATATCCACGTGCAACCATCAGGCTCAACTTGGCGGTGCGTTCGAGCTGCAGCTGGGCTTCGGGAAATGCGTCGTCCTGGGACGCGCCCGCCATGCCACAGCAGAACAGGGAGCCCAGCACAAGCAGACGGCTCAGGCCGGCGGACGGCTGAGGGAAGAAACGGACAGAGAACTGATTGGCGTAGGCTGACATTGTGGCTTTCATGAAGATCAAGGACAGGTTCTTGCTCCACAGCATACAGTTTTCAGGCGGAAATGCCACTACCTTGGGGCGTTGGGCCATATCGATGGCCGGGTCAGTCTTCGGCTGGCCCCATCATCTCGCCGAGATAATCGACAAAGGCCCTGACCCTGGGCGAGAGATGACGGCTCGATGGCCATACAGCCCAGAATTGTCCTCCCGCGACGATGAAATCATCCAGGAGCGTCAGGAGCGTGCGATGTTTGATCGCCTCGGCCGCGAGAAAATCCGGCATGTAAGCGATGCCATATCCGCTGAGCACTGCGGCATGCACCGCTTCCATGTTGTTGCAAATCAGCCTGTTCGGTACGCCGATGTCCAGCTTGACCCCATCTCTGCTCAAGGACCATTCTTCTACTTTCCCGGTTGTCGGGTAACGGAAGCGAATGCACTGGTGGCGCTCCAAATCCTCCGGCGATTGCGGCACGCCGTTTTCCGCAAGATAAGCTGGGGCGGCGCACAGCACGAAGCGAAACGGGCCAAGCTGACGGGATATCAAACGGGAATCCGGCAATTCTCCACTGCGAATCACGACATCAAATCCCTTTTCGATGATATCGACGAGCCGGTCGCTGAAATCGAGCTCAATCTCGATGTCAGGATAGCGAAGCGAAAACGCCGGCAGGAATGGCATCAGGAAGCGGTACCCGATCGTTGGAAGGCTTGCACGCAGTTTGCCGCGCGGCGTCTGCGCGGCGTGCGACAGCATGTCCTTGGCATCGTGCAAGTCATCCAGGATTCGACGGCAGCGCTCGTAGAAAAGAGTGCCCTCAACAGTCAGCTTGACTACACGCGTACTTCGATGCAACAGGCGCACGCCCAACGCTTGCTCGAGCGCCGCGACGTTTTTGCCGACCGCCGACGCCGACACCCCCAGCGCTCGCCCGGCGGCGACAAAGCTCAAGGTTTCTGCCGTTCGTACGAAGGAGATGATGCCGGTTAAACTTTCCATCTTGCTATATTAGAGCGTTTTTCTCCCTTATAAAAGGAATTCCAGCCTGTTTATCAGTAATCTGTTCCGCAGTGCAGTCATCGATCTTGGACCGAGTCCGGAGGTCGACACTTCCGCGTCGGTCTTCACTTCGACTAAGGATGATGATGAGTAAGACGAGCACAAACTGCGCGGGGGACCGGAGCGTGATTCTGGCGGCCGTTTGCCTGGCGGCGCTGACTCTGCCGCTGAGCTTTTCCGGCGGCGCAGTCGCGACCCCCGCCATCGGCCGCGACCTGGGCGGCGATCCGGTTGCGCTGAACTCGATTACGAACGCCTTCATGCTGCCCTTCGGTGGCTTGCAAATGGCCTCGGGCGCACTGGCTGACGAATATGGCCGAAAGAGGGTGTTTACCATTGGCGTGGGGCTGTTGACCGTGGTGTCGCTGGCCCTGAGTTTCGCCCCTGATGTCCTGGTCCTGGACCTGCTACGGGCCTTGCAGGGTGTCGCTGCCGCCACCATGGCTGGCGGTGCGGCATCGCTTGCCCAGGAATTCGAAGGTCATGCGCGAACCCGCGCCTACAGCATGCTGGGAACGACGTTCGGTATTGGCTTGGCGTTTGGCCCGCTCATGGCCGGCTACCTGACCGACACCTTCGGCTGGCGCTCCATCTTCGTGGCTACCGCAATGACCGCTTTATTGGCGCTGGTGTTCGGTGTCCCTCGCATGCGCGAGTCCCGCGATCCGAACTCGGCCGGTCTGGACTGGCCGGGCACGCTGACATTCACCGGCGCTCTCAGTCTATTTACTTTTGGCATTATTCAAGCGCCTGAAAGCGGCTGGTCGAGTCCTCTGGTGAGCGGATTGCTCTCTGGCGCGGCCACGCTGCTCATTGCCTTTGTCGTGATCGAAACCCGTATCGCGCGTCCGATGTTGGACCTATCCCTGTTCCGCTGTTCGCGTTTTGTGGGGGTTCAGGTCTTGCCCATCGCAAGCTGTTACTGCTATGTCGTCTTGCTCATACTGCTACCGCTTCGTTTCATCGGCATTGAAGGGTTCAATGAAATCGATGCGGGCGTGCTGATGCTGGCTCTCTCAAGTCCCATGCTCGTCGTCCCGGCTTTGGCCGCATGGCTGGTGCGCCGGGTATCGGCGGGGATCGTCTCGGGTGTGGGCCTCCTGATCGCGGCAGCGGGACTGCTCATGTTCAGCCGCGTCGGCCTTGGTGCGTCGAGCTACGCCTTGGTGATGCCGATGCTGCTGATCGGTTTCGGAACCGGGCTGCCTTGGGGGCTCATGGATGGACTTTCCATCAGTCTCGTGCCGAAAGAGCGCGCCGGCATGGCAGCGGGCATCTTCAACACGACGCGCGTGGCGGGCGAAGGGATTGCCCTTGCCATCGTCGGCGCAATCCTGAGCGCCCTGTCGCAAGCGGCACTCCATGGTGTTCTTCCCGACGCAAACGAGCAGGTATCGGCGCGCATCATGGCAAGTGCGGCGCGCCTGGCCACTGGCGATCTTGGCGCTGCCGCGAAGGTGCTCCCTGAAATCAGCAGGGCTGCACTGAGCCAGGGCTACGCCCAGGCTTTTCAGAACCTTCTCTACATCCTGATCGCGATCACCATTCTCGCGGCGCTGGCGGTGTTCTGCTTGCTCGGCCGCGAACCGGCAGCGGTGGCAGGCAAGGATGTCCCCGGCCCCCGCTTTGATGAACATCGCGGCCGGTCGCGCCTGGAGTAACCGGGCCAAAGCGCTGCGACAGTCATCGAGCCAGACTGACGTCGCAGTGAAGTACAAGCGGCAGCCGATGCGATGAGCTACCGGCCGCCAGACGCTTACGCCGGATCGCGTCCTTCGCCCGCCAGCCAGCGCAGCGCCGTCAGGCTCGGCATGAACAGGTATTCCCCGCCGCGCACCGTGCAAAAGGTCTGGATGCCGTGGATGCGCTGGCGCACCGGGCGTTTCTGGATGGTGAAGGTGCCGTCCTCGTCCTGCTGGCCGAGGATCGGATCGCGCTCCTTGCCCAGGTCCATGAAGTTCCCGTGGTCGACCCACTCGGCCTGCATGAACTCCACCGTCTCCGGCGCCTTGGCGCTGATCCCGATGAAGAACAGGCCGCGTTCCTGGCCGTCGTCTTCCAGCAGGTCCGCGCGCCAGGGCGCACCGAAGGTGGTGCTGCGGCGGATGATGCGGTGGATGTTCACGTCGGTCAGCACCGCCAGCTTGCTGTCGCGCGGGTTCATGCGGCGCATGTGGCAACCGTGCGGCGCCTGCAGGCCGGCCTGGTCATCCTTGTAGGTGAAGTCGTTGTTGCGCTTCGGGTCGGCGCCCAGCGCCGCATCGTCTTTTTCCGGCGCCAGCGTGAGCGGCGCACCGCTGCGCCAGCGGCCCACCAGCTTGGCCGCCAGCAGTTCCTGGCCGGCTTCGTCGTCGGCGTTATCGCGCAAAAAGCGGTTGAACGCGGCGGCGTCGGCCTGGTACTTGCGGATCACCACAAAGCTGCCGTTGCGTCCCAAGGCGTCGGGCTGCGGCATCGCCATCGGCACGCCCGATTCGCCCGGATAGCCGAGAATCAGCTCGCCCGCCTTGATGGCGTCGCCCTGGCCCGGCAGCAGGTCTTCAATGCCGCCGTCGATGGCCGGGTTGCTGATGTTGTCGCGGTAGCCAAAGGGATTGAGGCTGTCCGGCTGCGCGCCGAAGTCGTGCATGCCGAGCAGCGTGACGCCCTGGACATTCTCGAATTCGTTCTTGGCGGTGGCCAGCGCGTGCTTCCACGATGCTTCGTCCGGCGCGAAGATCGACACCGTCACATGCACGTCGCCGCTGCCGTAAGGCGCTTCCCAGTTGGCCGGGGCGCTGGCGCCGATGTCTTGCAGGCGGTCGGCGCGCGCCGCCATGCCGGCGCGGAAGGCGGCCGGAAAACTGGCCAGCGAATCTTCGGGGATGTCCAGCGCCACCAGGCCGGCGTGACTCAAGGCCACGGCGATCCAGGCGGTGGTGTTGGTGCGCGCATCGGCGGCGCTGCGCACATGCGGGGCCAGGCGCGAAAGCAGTGCGCGGCCGCCCGCCGCCTCGTCGATCTTGAGCAGCACGTGGGTGCCGTAGTACGGGTCGGGACGCTTGAACAGGATGGTGGCCTGGATGTCGTCCAGTTCCAGCGTTGGCGAGGAATGGACCAGGTTCTTGAGGGTGTCGATAATCGTCATGGGAACCTCAAGCAATCTTGTCCAGGAATTCCTGGAGCGCGTCGTTCTGTTTTTGCAGGCGGCGCGTTTCGACCACCGACAGATTCGGATTGGCGACGTACCAGCCGTCGGCGGTGATCTGTTTGCCGGCGATGAAGTCTTTCACGCCCGGATCGGTGATGCCGGGCCAGCCTTCGACCGATGAAAACAGCAAATCCATCAGATCGGGAATCTTGGTCGCGAAGTCTTCGATGTAGGTGTCCCAGTCGCCGTCATAGGTGGTGGCGAACAGGATCTTGGTATCGTTTTCGAAAAAGACGAAGCGCATGTCGTGCAGGGTCGAGACCTTTTGCGCGCCGTTGAAGTTACCGTTGACCAGCTTGAAGATGCGGCGCAGGCGCTCGGCGCCGCCCGGCTTGAGGTCGGCCATGGCGGTCAGTTCGGAGATCTTGCCGGACTGGCGGCCGATGCGGCCGGCCGATCCCGCGTGGCCTTCGGTGTTGGGGTCCTGCTCGCGCAACATGTTCTCGAGCGCGAGTTTGAGCAGGTCGGGGGCGTCTCCCAGGACCTCCTGGACTTTGCGCTTGATGTCCGCGAGGTCGGTAGAGGATTTGTTTTGTGGGGTGGTGTCGCTCATGATTGCTCCTTGGGTCTTGAAAAAAGGGTAATGCTGACTACGGGACTACGGGACTACGGGACTACGGACTACTTAAGCTGGTACCTGGCCGATGCTGTCGATCTCGATGCGCGGCTGCGCGTTCATCTCGTGCCGGAACCTGGAGGACGCTTCATACGCCTTGATACGGGCGCGCATGATGGAGCCCATCGGGCGGTGCGCCTCGATGCAGTGCCACGGGTTGAACGACAACACGTCGTCGGCGTACACGCGGCGCGCCGGGCTGTATGCCTGCTGCGGCGGGATGGTGAGCTTGGCCACCGGCTGGTATGGCGAGTCTTCCTGCGGCCACTCGACCGAGGCGTCTTCGACCGGCATTTTTTCGATGTCGGTGAGGAGCTGCGCGCGCAGTTCGTACTCGGCGCCCTGGCCGTTGAAGAAGTCGACCACCAGGTTGCGCAGGGCCGAGTCGTCGGCGTCGTCGCCGAGCGGCTGGCCGGTGAGGGCGCGCACATTATCGGACAGGGGCGCGGCGCACAGCTTGGCCACGTAGTCGCCGTAGCGCACCGCGGCCATGCTGAAGAAGGTCTCGCCGAGGATATGGTTGTTCGGTGCGCCGAGCGTGTCGACCACGGGATTGTCGATGCCGAGTGCGTGCAGGGCCTTGCTGCCGCCGCGCGCGAGGGCGGCCACGATGCGCCGCACCATGTCCGGGTCGTCCGCGTGCTTCTCCAGCAGCTTCTGGGTCTTGAGGTAGGCGGCGGCGTGGCCGAAGGCGATCACGGGGTGGTTCACCAGCAGCAGGTCTTGCGTCCTGGCGTCCTGGCGCTTGGGCAGGAACTGCGGGCCGTCGACGCCGAGCAGCTTGATCGCCATGCCGCGCGGGGACGGCAGCTTGTCGCTGTGGATGTCGCCGGGAGCGGTGGACAGGCGGATCACGACCGGGTAGGTGGCGGGACGTGCGAAAATGCCCTGGGCCAGGTGCGCGGGCAGCTTGTCGTAGACGGTCACGTGGCCGACCAGCACGCCGTGGCACTTGGCGTGCGCATCGCGCTTGGCGTGGCGGTGCTTGTCGAAGACGCGGGTGTTCACGCGCATCATCGATTCAACCACGCTGTCGATGATCTGGTCTTCGTTTTCCTGCTTTTGTTCCAGGTTGTCGTTGTAAGGGACGTAGGTAATGGCGGACATGGGGGTTCCTCGCTCTTTTGTAATATTGCAATGGAACCGGGAAGTGTACCGATAGTGCGGGGGCGTTCGATAGAATGTTTGTTCGAACGGTGGGGTATGGTGGTGGCGGCCAGGCGAAGCCAGAAGCTCTTGGCGTATTATTGCAATAGGACATGGATTAAACCATGTCCATGTTTTCGGAAACACAAGGAGAATGAATTGAATATTGTCGCTTTGTTAGCGAAAAAGACGCTGGTACCATTATTTGCCGGATTCTTACTGATGCAAGGATGTGCGGCCGCGGACAATAACGTGCTGACATACGCTTCTCACGACCTGGGCCTGCTTTGTTTTGGCGGAGTCAGTAACGTACGGCTGACATACGGCGGCGCCCCCCACAAATTGTACGATCGTAAAGGCGATGCCGCACCTGAAAAATCGCCTGCGGATGCCACCCGCACGCCGGGCGCCCTGTACGGTACGTACGACACCTTCGCAGGGCCGATGGACATGCAGTGGCGCTCACGCGACGGCACTGAGCTGACCCACGTCATCGACCTGAATAAGGAAGTTACTGGTCGCCAGATTCCTTACGACCATCCCGAGCGTGTCTACGCCAAGAAACCGTTCGTCGGAAAACCCGTTATCATTGTCGAGTTTAATGATCGTACCGTGAATGTCTACCTTGCCGCGACATTGCAGGTAACGCCACTCGACGCGGCCAAGCCAACCCTCGACGATGTGAAGACCCGGACGCTGGTGTATTCCAGGACCTTGTGATGGCGACCTCGGTCCATTAAAAAAGCGGGCATTGCGCCCGCTTTTGTTGTTTACTCTTCGTTGTTTACTCTTCGTTGTTTACTCTTCGCGGCGCAAGTGCGGGAACAGGATCACGTCACGGATGTTCGGCGAATCGGTGATCAGCATGATCAGGCGATCGATGCCGATGCCGCAGCCACCGGCCGGCGGCATGCCGTATTCCAGGGCGCGGATGTAGTCGGCGTCGTAGAACATCGCCTCGTCGTCGCCGGCATCCTTGGCCTCGACCTGCGCCAGGAAACGCGCCGCCTGGTCTTCGGAGTCGTTCAACTCCGAGAACCCGTTGGCCAGCTCGCGCCCGACGATGAACAGCTCGAAACGCTCGGTGATGCCCGCTACCGTGTCCGACGCGCGCGCCAGTGGCGATACTTCGGCCGGGTAGTCGACGATGAAGGTCGGCTCCCACAGCTGCGCTTCGGCGGTTTCTTCGAACAGCGCCAGTTGCAGCGCGCCGAGGCCAGCGGTCGAAAACGGCTTGACGCCGAATTTCAACAGTTCGGCCTTGATGAATTGCGCATCCTGCAACTGCTCCGCGGTGTAATGCGGCGCGTAGGCGTTGATCGCGCCGACGATGGTCATGCGGCGGAACGGCTTGGACAGGTCGAGCGGCTTGCCGCCGTAGGTCAGTTCGGCGGTGCCGTGGGCGTCGATGGCGGCCTGGCGGATCACCGCTTCGGTAAAGTCCATGATCCACTGGTAATCGGTGTAGGCCGCGTAGAATTCCATCATCGTGAATTCAGGATTGTGACGCGGCGAGACGCCTTCGTTGCGGAAGTTGCGGTTCACTTCGAACACGCGATCGAATCCGCCGACCACGAGGCGCTTCAAGTACAGTTCCGGCGCGATGCGCAGGAACATTTCCATGTCGAGCGCGTTGTGGTGGGTGACGAACGGCTTGGCGGCGGCGCCACCGGGAATCGCATGCAGCATCGGCGTTTCGACTTCCATGAAGTCGTTCTTTTCCATGAAGCGGCGGATCGACGACATGGCGGCGGTGCGCGCCTTGAAGGTGCGACGCGCCTGGTCGTTGGTGATCAGGTCCACATAGCGCTGGCGGTATTTGGTTTCCTGGTCCGACAGGCCGTGGAATTTGTCGGGCAAAGGGCGCAGCGACTTGGTGATCAGGCGCAGGGTCGTTACCTTGACCGTCAGTTCATCGGTCTTGGTCTTGAACAGGGTGCCTTCGATGCCGAGGATGTCGCCCAGGTCGTAGTGGCTCAACGCTTCCATGGCCGCTTCGCCGGTCTTGTCGAGCGTGACGTAGATCTGGATGCGGCCGTCGGCGTGCGGGCCGGACGAATCCTGCAGGGTCGCGAACACGGCTTTTTTGCCGGCTTCGCGCTTGAGCATCATGCGCCCGGCCAGGACCACGTGTACCTCGGTCGCTTCGAGTTCTTCGCGCGTCTTCGATGCGTACTCTTCGACCAGCTTCGCCGCCTTGTGCTGCGGACGGAAATCGTTAGGGAAGGCGATGCCGCCTTCGCGCAGCGTGGCCAGCTTGGCGCGGCGTTCGGCAATCAGCCTGTTTTCGTCTGCCGGGGCGGGTGCTTGGTCTTGGGTATCCGTAGTCATGGTAGGTATCGCTATAGAGGTTGTTGCAGGTGTGGGATCAGCTGTTTATTGAGACGGAGACAATCAGGACGAAAACAGTTCGTCGATCGTCAGGTCCGAAAAGTCGTTGGCGATGTGGATCACGTTGTCGAATTCGGCAAAGGCGCCGGCGGGCAGGGTGGTGGTGAGCACCACGGCGCGCATGCCGGCGCGGCGCGCCGCTTCCACGCCTAGCGGCGCGTCTTCGAACACGATGCAGTGCTCGGGCGCGACGCCGCAGCGCTCGGCCGCCAGCAAAAACACGTCCGGATGCGGCTTGCCGCGCGCAACATCGGCCGCGCCGACCACGGTGTCGAAATGGCGGCGCAGGTCCAGGCCGTCGAGCGTGAACGCGATGTTGGCGTTGGGCGCGGCGGTGGCCACGGCCAGCGCCACGTCATGCTCCTTGGCCAGCGCGATCAGCCCGTCGAAGCCGCTCACCGTTTTGCGGTGCGGCTCGTACAGTTCGCGGTAGACCAGTTCCTTTTCGTCGTTCAGGACCCGCACCTCGTCGTCATCGAGGTGCTCGCCCATTTGGGCGCGGATGATTTCCTTGCCCTGGCGGCCGGCCGTGGTGCGGAAAAACTCGTCGGCGTCGATGTCCTTGCCGCGCCGCTGGAAAAATGCGATCCAGGAGTCGGTGTGAAAGGACATGTTGTCGACGATCGTACCGTCCATGTCGAAGATGAAAGCGCGTCGGGTAGCGGTCATGGATTACACGCCTTGCTTGAGTGAGGCCGAAATGAAGTCGTCCAGGTCGCCGTCCAGCACGCCCTTGGTGTTGCCGGTTTCAAAGTTGGTCCGCAAGTCCTTGATGCGCGACTGATCGAGCACGTAGGAACGGATCTGGTGTCCCCAGCCCACGTCGGTCTTCGAATCTTCGAGCTTTTGCTGTTCGCTCATGCGCTTGCGCAGTTCGTGCTCGTACAGCTTCGCCTTGAGCATTTCCATCGCTTCGGCGCGGTTGCGGTGCTGGCTGCGGTCGTTCTGGCACTGGACCACGATGCCGGTCGGGCCGTGCGTCATGCGGACCGCGGAGTCGGTTTTGTTAATGTGCTGACCACCGGCGCCGGACGCGCGGTAGGTATCGACGCGAATGTCGGCCGGGTTGACGTCGATCTCGATCGAGTCATCGACTTCCGGGTACACGAACAGGCTGGTAAACGACGTATGGCGGCCGTTGGCCGAGTCGAACGGCGACTTGCGCACCAGGCGATGCACGCCCGTTTCGGTGCGCAGGTGGCCGTAGGCGTATTCGCCTTCGACCTTGAGGGTGGCGGTCTTGATGCCGGCCACCTCGCCGTCGGACTGCTCCAGGATGTCGACCTTGAAGCCCTTGCGTTCGCAATAGCGCAGGTACTGGCGCAGCAGCATCGAGGCCCAGTCCTGGGCTTCGGTGCCGCCGGCGCCGGCCTGGATGTCGATGAAGCAGTTGTTGGCGTCCATCGGATTGCCGAACATGCGGCGGAACTCCATGGCTTCGACCACGGCCTTGATGGCGTCGGTGTCGACGATGACCGCTTCGAGCGTGTCGTCGTCGCTTTCTTCGCGCGCCATGGCAAACAGGTCGTTCGCGTCTTTCAGGTCGGCGTCCGCCTTGATCAGCGTATGGACGACGCCTTCGAGCTCCTTCTTCTCTTTACCGAGAGCCTGGGCGCGTTTCGGATCGTTCCAGACGGTAGGATCTTCTAGTTCTTCGTTGACTTGTTCGAGCTTCTCTGACTTTTTATCGAAGTCAAAGATACCTCCGAAGTTCGGCTTCACGATCCGTCAGGTCGTTGAGCAGGGCGGAGAGGGCGTTAATGCGTTCGGCTTCCATGGCGTTTCCGGTCTATGAATTGGTTAAATCGAACCTTCGATTATACCCCAGCGCGCCACATTTCCGGTCGCCGCCGCGCACCCTGCTTGATCGGCGCGGCGTCGCTGCGTATTATGCTGCGCATATTCCCCCTCCACTCGCCCGAAAGCGCCCGCTATGCGTTATCAAATCTGCATTTCCGCCCTGCCCCTGATGTTCTGCGCCGTCGCGGGCGCCGCCACGCCGACCAAGGGTTCCACGGCGCTCGTCGGCGTGATGGAAACGACCGACCTGCATTCGAACGTGCTGGGATACGATTACTTCAAGCTCGCGCCCGAGCCGTCGCTGGGCCTGGACCGCACGGCCGCCCTGATTGCGCAGGCGCGCCAGCAGTTCCCGAACAATCTGCTGTTCGATAACGGCGACGCCATCCAGGGCAGCGCGCTGGCCGACTACCAGGCGCTGGCCCATCCGCTCAAGTGCGACCAGACGCTGGCGATCTACAAGGTCATGAACAAGCTCGGTTATGACGGCGGCGGGATCGGCAACCACGAATTCAATTATGGCCTCGCTTACCTGAGCCAGGTGACCGGCAACCGCTTCGAGGTCGACGGTGTCGATGCGTCCAGGCCGCGCTGCGCCGGGCCGGCCTTTCCGCAGGTGCTGGCCAACGTCTACAGCCTCAAGACGCGCCAGCCGCTGTTTGCGCCTTACCGCATCATCGACAAGCAGATCACCGCGCAGGACGCCGATGGCAAGCCGCTGACGGTGACGCTGAAGGTCGGCATCATCGGCTTTGCGCCGCCGACCATCCTGTCGTGGGACAAGCGGTCGCTCGAAGGGAAGGTCTACACCGAAGGACTGCGCGAAACCGCCTCCAGGTTCATTCCCGAGATGCGTGCGCAAGGGGCGGACCTGGTGGTGGCCATTTCGCACGGCGGTCTGGACGACAGCGCCTACCAGCCGTCGATGGAAAACGGGAACTGGCATTTGTCCAAAGTGCCGGGCATCGACGCCATGCTGATCGGGCACTCGCACTTGCCGTTTCCGAACGCGTCCAGCACCATCCCGCAATTTAACCTGCCGGGCGTGGACAAGGTCAAGGGCCTGGTCAACGGCGTGCCGACCGTGATGGCCAACCTGTGGGGCAAGCACCTTGGCGTGATCGGCCTGCACCTGTCGCACGACGGCCAGCGCTGGATAGTCGACCGTAGCCAGACCACGGTGGAGGCGCGCGCCGCGCAGCAGGCCGGCAAATCGTTCATTGCGCCCGATCCGGCCATTGCGGCGCTGGTCGCGGGTGAACATGAAGCCACCATCGGCTACGTCAAGACGCCGGTCGGCGCGACCGACTTCCGCATGTCGACCTACTTTGCCGATGTGGGCGATGTGACGGCCATTGCGGTGGTCAACCTGGCGCAGGCCGATTACGTGAGCAAGTACGTCAAGGCCAACCTGCCGCAATACGCGGCCTTGCCGGTGCTGTCGATGGCCTCGCCGTTCAAGGGCGGCAGCGCCGGCGTGAGCGATTACACCGACGTCAAGGCCGGCAGCCTGGCGCTCAACAATGCGGCCGACTTGTACCTGTATCCGAATTCACTGTATGCGGTCAAGGTCAATGGCGGGGAGCTCAAGGCGTGGCTGGAACACGCGGCAGGGCGCTTCAACACCATCGACCCGGAGCTGACGACGCCGCAGGAACTGGTCAACACCGCGTTCCCGACCTATAACTTCGACGCCATGACGAGCAAGGAAATCAGTTACGAGATCGATGTGAGCAAAGTGCCGGGCCAGCGCATCAAGAACCTGCGCTTCCGCGACAAGGCGGTGACTGCCTCGAACGAGTTTTTGGTCGCGACGAATAACTACCGCGCCAGCGGCGGTGGCGGTTTTCCGGGCCTGGACGGCAGCAAGACCGCCGTGGCCGCGCCGGACGCCAACCGCGATGTGCTGATCGGGTACATCAAGGAGGTCAAGAACCTGACGCGCGCGGAGAGCGGCCAGCAGCGCAGCTGGCGCTTTGCCAGGGTGCGCACCGCCGGCCCGGTGGTGTTCCATTCCGCGCCGGGACTGCTGCCGCTGGCCCGGCAGGCC
Organism: Massilia genomosp. 1; assembly: GCF_011682185.1. Taxonomy (NCBI): domain Bacteria; kingdom Pseudomonadati; phylum Pseudomonadota; class Betaproteobacteria; order Burkholderiales; family Oxalobacteraceae; genus Massilia; species Massilia genomosp. 1. The sequence goes on along the minus strand of NZ_WHJF01000056.1, from coordinate 15,177 downwards.
GGGCTTGCCAATGTGTCGCAACTGCGCGCCGACGATGGCCTGGGCAAGGGCTTTGCCCTGTACGCGGTCGATCTGTCGAAATGATACGGCGCCTGGTTTTGGCGGCCCTGCTTTGCGGCGGCGCGGCGCACGCCCAGCCGCTCGACGCGGCCGGCCTGGCGCGCTTGCGGCAAGCGGCCGCGCAGGACCCGCAGGCCGCGTATGACCTGGGGCGCATGGTGCGCAACGGTATTGGCGTCGCGCGCGCGCCGTTGCGCGCGTTTGCGCTGATCGAGTCGAGCGCGCGGCGCGGCCATGCGCCGGCCATGTTCACCGTGTCGGCCATGCTGGCGGCGGGGGAGGGCTGCGCGCAAGACCTGGCGGCCTCGCGGCGCTGGCTGGAAGCGGCTGCTGCACTGGAGCACCCGGAAGCGCTCCAGCAGATGGCCATGTATGTGCAGGAAGGCGCGCTGGGCTACCCGCGCGACCCGGAGCGCGCCGCCCAGCTGCTGCGCGAAGCGGCGCACGCGATGACGCACCGCGCGCACGCGCACTAGTCAGAGAACGCGCCGGCCGGCTGGCGTGCCGATGTGCGCGCGCAGCCAGGGCCGTGCGCCGGCGTCGATCGGCACCACCGTCACCGGCGCGTGCATGCCGATGGCGTCGAGCAGCGCGCGCACGCGTTGCGGCTGCGGATGAAACAGTTCCAGCGTGTCCAGCGACAGGCCAAGATCGGGCATGCCGGCCGCAGGGTGCGGCCCCGCCTCCCATTCAATCAGCGCCGGTCCGACGCCCTCCAGCGGCAGGCCGCCATCGTCGGGAATCGTGATCAGCCAGTTGCGCGCACCCCGGCTCATGGGCGTGACGGCGCCGAGCGCGCCGACCGGCGCGGCCGCGTCGGCGGCGCGCGCGATGTCGCTGGTGCGCGCGACCCAGGTCGACAGCGCTGGCTGCGCATCCGCACACAGCTTATCGAGCGCAAACCAGCGTGCGCGGGCCGGTGGCGGCGCATCGGGATCGATTGCGATGATTTCCAAAAACAGGGCGTCGCCGAGGCGCAGCAGCAGGTTATGCGTACCCATGCCGGGGTGCTTGCCGCCCGGTGCGGGGCTGACGCCAAGCTTGTCCTCGATCCAGGCGGCGCCTTGGGCGAGGGTGGGTGCGGTGATGGTGATGTGGTCGAGCTGGCAGGCGGGCATGGGCGTCACTTTCCGGCGTGGTTGGCGATGAACGACGCACGATGGTAGCACCGCGAGCAGCCAGGACGCTGCATCGAAGCAGGTCGCTCCGCAGAAAATGCATAAGCAAAGCGCTATTTAGCATGAAAGCGATTTCAAGGATATGAAACTTTTTCAGCGTCAGTTTTTCGCCACGGGTGTTTGGCAGATAAAAACGCTGTTCAGTTGCCGGCGGCAGGTATGCACGCCAAGGAATTTAACATTTCTTTTTCGCAGGTGATCTTGAACACCAAGCATCATTATTTTGTGTGGTTTTTCGACCGTTTTTCTATGAAAGCCGTGAAAGCCCTGCTGTTGAGGGCGATACTTGTTCTTTTTTCTGGAAACGGTTCCTTAAAGCTCCACAATCGACACAGCTGTTTTCATCCAGCAATTGCTATATGTACATTGCAAAAAACCTCATTTTTGCGTTCTTGACATTTAACCTTTGCAAGCGATACATTGCGTCCATACCTAGGCGACAAGCTACTTTTTGTTACCCCAGGGTGTGCCTTGGCCCGGACACGTCCGTCGCCACGGTGATTCGACAAAGAGCGGTCACTTGATCGTTTTTTTTGAAAAAGAGTTGAAAACGTTTTCAAGCCTGCGTAGCGCGAGGCCGGCATGGCCGGCCTCACCGAGCAGGCCCTGTGGGCGTCGCAGCCTTGCTCTGGGCAGTGGAAGGTGCGGCGCGTGCAGACAGCGAAGGCATCCACCTGTCTTCGGGCGCACGTTGTTGCCTGCTCCGGCAGGCGGCGGCTGGCGCAACGTGAACCGCGCCGTGGCCGCCCGCCACGGACCGGAACGCGGGAAACACAATGAAACAAGCGTCATCCGCGCCGGTGCATCCGGAACGATGGCGACCACCATGCCGGCGAACGTGATTCACGCACGCCATAAAGTACGACAATTGCGAGGAGACTCCTGAATGAATTCGATGTCCAAGATTAAACTGAACGCCGTCACCGACGCCCTGCGCAACTGCGGCAGCGGCCGGAGCCTGGCGCGCAGCGCGATGCGCGGCCTGCTGGCCCTGTCCATCACGGCGGCCAGCGCCGCGGCGATCAGCCTGCCGATGATGGCAACGGCCCACGCCGCCGCCGATGCGCAATACACGCAGCGCTTCCTGACCCAGTACAAGAAGATGAAGGATCCTGCGAACGGTTACTTCAGCAAGGAAGGCGTGCCGTACCACTCGATCGAAACGCTGATGGTCGAAGCACCGGACCACGGCCACGAAACCACCTCGGAAGCGTACAGCTACTGGCTGTGGATGGAAGCGCAGTACGGCCGCGCCACCGGCGACTGGGGTCCGCTGAACGCGGCCTGGGCCAATATGGAAAAGTACATCATTCCATCGCAGTCGGACCAGCCGACCAACAGCTTCTACAACCCAGGCAAACCGGCGACCTACGCCGCCGAGTACGACCTGCCGAAGCAGTACCCTGCGCCGCTGAACGGCGGCGTGCCGGTCGGCCAGGATCCGATCGCCAACGAACTCAAGTCGACCTACGGCACCAGCAATATCTACGGCATGCACTGGCTGCTGGACGTGGATAACTGGTACGGCTACGGCAAATGCGGCGACGGCACCACGCGTCCGTCGTACATCAACACCTTCCAGCGCGGTTCCCAGGAATCGGTCTGGGAAACCGTGCCGCACCCATCGTGCGAAACCTTTAAATGGGGCAAAAACGGCGGCGGCGAAGGCTTCCTCGGCCTGTTCATCGGCGACAACAACCGCGCCAAGCAGTTCCGCTACACCAATGCACCTGACGCCGATGCGCGCGCCGTGCAAGCCGTGTACTGGGCCTCGGTCTGGGCAAAGCAGCAAGGCAAGAGCGCACAAGTGGCCGACCTGGTCACCAAAGCGGCCAAGATGGGCGACTTCCTGCGCTACGCCATGTTCGACAAGTACTTCAAGAAAATCGGCAATTGCACCAATGCGAACGCTTGCCCAGGCGGCAATGGCCAGCCGGATGCAAACGGCGAACGCGACAATCAGCATTACCTGATGAGCTGGTACTACGCATGGGGCGGCGCAACCGACGCCAACGCCGGCTGGGCATGGCGCATCGGTTCGAGCCACAACCACTTCGGTTACCAGAATCCGCTGGCCGCGTGGGCGCTGTCGACCCAGGCCGACTTCAAGCCGCAGTCGCCAACCGCGGCTGGCGACTGGGGCAAGAGCCTGACCCGCCAGATGGAATTCTACCGCTGGCTGCAATCGGCTGACGGCGCCATCGCCGGCGGCGCGACCAACAGCTGGGGCGGCGATTACCTGACCCCGCCGGCAGGCACCCCGACCTTCCACGGCATGTTCTACGATGAAAAACCGGTCTACCACGATCCGGCCTCGAACACCTGGTTCGGCTTCCAGGCCTGGTCGATGCAGCGTGTGGCCGAGTACTACTACGCCAGCGGCGACGTGCGCGCCAAGGCGGTGCTGGACAAATGGGTCGCCTGGGCATCGGCCAACACGGTCCTGAAAGCGGACGGCACCTACACCATCCCGAACACCCTGGCATGGTCCGGCGCGCCTGACACCTGGAACGCGGCCACCCCTGGCGCGAATGCCGGCCTGCGCGTGAAAATCGTCGACAGCACCAACGACGTCGGTATCGCAGCGGCCCTGGCCCGCACCCTGATCTACTACGGCGCCAAAGCCAACAACGAGCCTGCCAAAGCGCTGGCCAAGCAGCTGCTGGACCGCATGTGGGCCAAGCACCAGGATTCGGTTGGCCTGGTGGTCGACGAAACCCGCGCCGACTACAAGCGCTTCACCCAGCCTTACGATCCGGCCACCGGTTCGGGCGTGTACATTCCACAGGGCTGGACCGGCACCAACGCCCAGGGCGCAACGATCGATTCGAGCGCGACGTTCCTGAGCATCCGTCCGAAATACAAGGACGATCCACAGTGGCCCAAGCTGAAAGCCTACCTGGACGGCGGCCCGGCACCAACCTGGCGCTACCACCGCTTCTGGGCCCAGGCTGATATCGCCAATGCGCTGGCCGATTACGCCAACATCATCGGCGGCACCGATACGCCGTCGATCGTGGCCAGCACCAGCGCCATCAACGTGCCTGAAGGCGGTTCCGGCAGCGTGGGCATCACCCTGTCGAAAGCGCCTGCCGCCAACGTCACGGTGGCCGTCGCCAAGGCAGCCGGCGGCGACGTCGACCTGAGCGCACCACAGGCCAGCCTGCTGTTCACGCCGGCCAACTACAACGTGCAGCAAGCCGTGGCGATCAGCGCCGCGGTGGACGCCGATGCGCTCAACGGCAGCGCCAACTTCACCTTCACGGCGCCTGGTTACCTGAGCGCCACGACGGTGGCGACCGAGGCCGACCGCGATGTGGTCATTCCTGTGTCGCTGCTGGTGACCGGTGCGCCGCTGTCGGTTCCGGAAGGCGCATCGCGCACCTTCCAGGTCCGCCTGGCAGCCGCGCCAAAAGCCAACGTGACGGTGAGCGTTGCCCGCCTGAGCGGTGACACCGACCTCGCGGTCGCCGGTGGCGCAACCCTGACCTTCACGCCAGCAAACTGGAACGTGACCCAGGCCGTGACGATCGCCGCCGCAATCGATGCGGACACCGTCAACGGCAGCGCCACTTTCGCTGTCAGCGCGCCGACGGCCCCAACGGTCAACGCGGTAGCGACCGAAGCGGACAAGGATGTGCAGACCGGCGGTTGCGCGGTCGACTTCGACACCACCAACGACTGGGGTTCGGGCCAGGTTCCACGGGTCACGCTGCGTAACACCGGCACCGCGCCGATTACCGGCTGGGCACTGAACTGGACCGCGTCGAACGACGTAACCCTGAGCAACTCGTGGGGCGCCACCGTGACCCAGAGCGGCCGTGCGTTCAACGCCGTGCCGGCAGCCTGGAACGCGACCATCGCCGCCGGCGGCAATGTCGAGATCGGCATGCAACTGGCCTACAGCGGCGCCAAAGTGCTGCCAACCGGCCTGAGCTGGGCTGGTCGTAGCTGCACCATTGTTGTGAAGTAATTGTCAGTCGTCCGCGCGGGCCTTGTTGGCCCGCGCGGATTTTTTGCATGTGAATGTTGTATTCCCAAACAGAGGAGGACGACCATGACGATTCGTTCAAGCCACGCTGCCATCGCCGTGCTCGCGGTGGTGCTCGCCGCAGCCGGCGTCGGCGGTACCATCAGTTACGGCAAGCTCAGCGAAGCGCGGGCCGGCGGCGCCCAGGCCTGGCACGACCTGACCCAGATCCACGCGGCGCGTGCGCGCCTGGGCAGCACGGCGCTGGAAGGCGCGGCGCGCGCCGGCGGACTCGATCCGGCCTTTATCGACCAGGCCCGTACCAGCCTGGTACGGGCAACGGCCTTGTCCACCAACAGCGGCGTGCTGAACAACCCGGAAGCGGTCGACAACTACAAGCGCTACCAGGGAGAACTGACCGGCGTGCTGTACCGCCTGGCGGGCACCCGTGGCGCGCCCGAGCTGGAGACCGTGTCTTCGCTCAAGGAACTACGCGGCAAATTGCCGCAAGACGAGCTTGCGCTGGCCGATGCCCGCAGCCGTTACGGAAAATCGGCCGAGGGCTACAACGCCCTGGTCGGCACCTTCCCCGGTGCCGCGGTCGCAGCGGTGACCGGTTACCGGCCGCTACCAGCCGGGCTTTGACCGGTTCGCTTCAAGTCCTCTCACTTATTGGAGATGCTTCATGATTACCCCGAAATTTGCAAGCAAACTGGCGTTGTCGCTGGCCCTGGCCTTCGCGGCCAGCGCCGGCCACGCCTTTACCGTATCCGGCAACAAGATCCTCGACGATGCCAATCGCCCGGTCACGCTCAAGGGCGTGAACTGGTTCGGCTTCGAAACCTTCGACGGTTCGGTGCATGGCCTGTGGACGCGCAACTGGAAGAGCATGCTCGACCAGGTGCAGGCGGAGGGCTTCAACGCCCTGCGCATTCCGGTGTGCCCGGCTACCTTCCGCGAATCATCGGTCAAGCCGAATATCGACGCCTTGGCCAATCCGGACCTGGTCGGCCTGAACTCGCGCCAGTGGCTCGACGTGTTCCTGAAAGAAGTCGACCGCCGCGGCATCTACATCCTGCTCGATCATCACCGTCCGGATTGCCAGGCGATTTCGGAACTGTGGACAACGCCGCAGTACACCGAAGAACAGTGGCTGACCGACCTGGAATACCTGGCCCAGCACTATTCCGGCCTGCGCAACCTGGTTGGCCTGGACATCAAGAACGAGCCGCACGGCCAGGCGACCTGGGGCACGGGCAATGTGCGTACCGACTGGAACCTGGCGGCCGAGCGCGCGTCGAAGCGCATTCTGGCGGTCAATCCGAACCTGTTGATCTTTGTCGAAGGCATCGCCAGTAATGCGGGCGGCTGCCAGGGCCAGTATGGTCACTTCTGGGGCGGCAACCTGGAGCCGCTGAACTGCAAGGCGCTCGATATTCCGCGCAACAAGCTGGTGCTGTCGCCGCACGTCTACGGTCCTGACGTGTTCGAGATGGAATACTTCAAGGCCGCCAACTTCCCGGCCAACATGCCGGCGATCTGGGACCAGCAGTGGGGCAAGTTCGCCAAGGATTATCCGGTGGTGCTGGGCGAGTGGGGCGGCAAGTACGGTCATGGCGGCGGCAATCCGAAAGACAAGGTCTGGCAGGATGCGCTGGTGAAATACCTGAAAGAACGCGGCATGATCAGCTCGTTCTACTGGACGCTCAACCCGAACAGCGGCGACACCGGCGGTATTTTGCAGGATGACTGGAAAACGGTGTGGCCGGACAAGATGGCTTTGATGAAAAACCTGTGGGCGGGTGCGACGCCGACGCCGACGCCGACGCCTACGCCTACGCCGACGCCGACCCCGACCCCAACCCCAACCCCGACCCCAACCCCAACCCCGACGCCAGCGGTCACGGCAGTGGTCAAGATCACGTCCGACTGGTCGGCTGGATATTGCGCTGACGTTGCGGTAAACAACACCGGTACGACGCCGGTAGTGTGGAAGATCAACGTGCCGGTACAGGGCAAGATCAACAACCTGTGGAACGCGGTGTACACCCAGACTGGCGCCACGTTGACGGCGTCGGGCCAGCCGTACAACGCCACTGTGCAGCCGAAAGCGACCCAATCGTTCGGCTTCTGCGCCGTCCGCTAAACTGGCGTAACGACCGTCGCCCCCGCGCAGGCGGGGGCCCAAGTTCGGTCTCAGTCTTCGGCGGTGCAAATGACTTGGCCCCCCGCCTTCGCGGGGGCGACGGATCAGCGTCAATCGCTACCGACATTCAACAAGCACTTGCATTAGCGAAAAAAATCGCCTACTATCGCATTCCCAAGCAGGCCAACCATGTTAGAAAAGGAGATCGATCATGCAAAAATTGAACATAAACGCTCTTTTTCTGGGTCTGGCTGGCTAATCTCCTGCACTGAACCGACGGCATTCGCCCGTCTGTCGCATCGTTTTAGCCCTCACTTGACGAGTTCCTCGTCAGCTCCGCCAGCGCCCAATCCCCTCTCGTATTTTTTTGGATTGGCATCACATGGGCAATTTTGTTCAGCATATTTCTGATCGTATTTCGATCATCGCGTCCGACCGTCTGTGGCTCGAAGACGCTGCAATACAACAAACCAAAACCACGGCCGCACTGGCCGGCATGCAACGCGTGGTCGGCTTGCCCGACCTGCATCCGGGGCGCGGCTATCCCGTCGGGGCTGCGTTCTTTTCCACCGGGCGCCTGTATCCTGCGCTGGTGGGCAACGATATCGGCTGCGGCATGGCGCTGTGGCAAACCGACATCCTCGCGGGCAAGGCCAAGCTCGACAAGATCGACAAGCAGATCGGCAATCTCGACGATGTGATCGACGAGGAAGAATGGGCCGATCTGAAACGCCTCGATCCTTCCTTGCCGGGGCGCATCGAGGCGCTGTCGGCCGCGCTGGCAGCGGCCGGGCTCGACCTGGCGCCGCTGCGCTCGCTCGGCACCATCGGCCGTGGCAACCACTTTGCGGAACTTCAGGTGATCGACGCGGTCGAAGATGAAGATGTGATCGGACGCACGACGCTGGCGCGCAAGTGCCTGCAATTGCTGGTGCATAGCGGCTCGCGCGGCTTGGGCCAGGTCATTCTGCGCGCGCATGTCGATGCGCACAGTCACGCCGGCCTGGTCGATGGCAGCCCGGAGGCGGTGGCCTATCTGCGTGCGCATGACGCGGCTTTACAATACGCGGAAGTGAACCGCTCGCTGATCGGGGCGCGCATTTTCCATCGCCTGCGTTGCGAGGCCGTGCGCGTGCTCGACGTTCACCACAACACGGTGACGCCGGCGCAGATTGACGGCCACGCTGGCTGGCTGCACCGCAAGGGCGCCACGCCGAGCGACCAGGGCCTGGTCATGTTGCCCGGTTCGCGTGACGACTATAGTTACCTGATCGAGCCGGTGCTGTCCGCCGGTGAGCTGAGTTTGCATTCGCTGGCGCACGGGGCAGGGCGCAAGTGGCAGCGCACCGATTGCAAGGGCCGCCTCGACAAACTGGCGACGCCGGCGCAATTGAGCCGCACGTCGATGGGTGGGCGCGTGATCTGCAATGACCGCGCGTTGATTTATGAAGAAGCGCCGCAGGCGTACAAGAATGTCGACAGCGTGCTCGGCTCGCTTGTGGGCGCGGGACTGGTCAAGGTGGTATCCAGAAGCAAGCCAGTGCTGACCTACAAAACGCGTGGGGAGTGCTGCTGATGATCTGCTTACAAATTACAGCCAATACCGGGCCGGCTGAATGCTGCCTGGCAGTCACAAAAGCGCTCGCGCACCTGGGCCGCGAGGCGCACAAGGCGGGAGTGACGGTGAGCGTGGTGGAGCAACTGGACGGGCCGGTTGGTGGTACCCTGCGCTCGGTGCTGCTGGAGCTGGACGGTCCCGCCGAAGCTGAACGGGAACTGGCTGCGCGCTGGTGCGGGAGCATCCAGTGGATTTGCGAAAGTCCTTACCGCAAGCTGCACAAGCGCAAGAACTGGTTCCTCAATGGCGCGGCGTTTGCCCCGCCGGCCGTGTCGACCGAGTTCGGCGAGATCCGCTACGAGGCGACCCGCGCATCGGGTCCCGGCGGGCAGCATGTCAACAAGACCGATAGCGCAATCCGGGCCACGCATGTGGCGTCGGGCTTGTCGGTGAAGGTGCAGACCGAGCGCAGCCAGCATGCCAACAAGCGGCTGGCCGCGCAGCTATTGTTGAGCAAGCTGGGGGAATTGGCAAAGTCGGAGGAGGGCAAGAACAAGTCCGACCGCCGCATGCATCATGTCCAGGCCGAACGCGGCAATGCGGGACGCGTGTTCGTGGGCATGGGTTTCGTGGAAAAGGTGATCTGATCGATTGATCGTCAGCCTCATGCCGGCACCGTCTTGAGGCTGGCATGGGGCGCCCGATGATGGCTTCACTCCGCTAAAAAGCGGAGTGATTTTTCGCATGGTTTGTCAGGATAGCGACAGTCCCCCGCGATCGGGCTACAAGCGCGCTGCCAGTGTTGGCTTCAGGTCCGGCCACTCCTCGCTGATGATACTGAAAAATGCCGTGTCCCTGGCATTGCCGCCCGGTTCAATTTTGTCCTTCCTGAGAATGCCCTCGAAGGTCGCGCCGATTTTCTCGAGGGCGCGTCGCGATCTCGCATTGTCCGACTTTGCCCTGAATTGGACGCGGTTCGCTTTCAAGGTGTCAAAGCAATATTCAAGAAGAAGATACTTGCACTCGGCATTCGCCCCGGTGCCCCAATACTGGCTTGCCAGCCATGTCACCCCAATTTCCAGCTTGCGGTCTTCCGGGCATATTTCCAGAAACCGCGTCGTTCCGATAATCTCCGAACTGCCCGCCAGGCAAATCAGAAATGGGTAGGTCTTGCCAGTTTCCCGGCCCTTGAGCGCGGCCGTAAAGTTGGGATAGAAATTTTCCCGGACCGAGTAGTCGACCGAGGTCAGGCGCCAGATGTTGGCATCTTGCGAGACGGCGAACAAGGCGTCGAGCATGTCGAACTGAAGCGGGCGAAGCTCAATATTCTTTCCTTGAAGCAGAAGATTGGGCTTGATCCAAGGTATTTCCACAAATGTCCTCGTCGGGTTTAACGGTGTCAGGAAGCAGTGACTGTGTTGATGGCCGGATGGCGATTATTTCCAGATGCGTTCAACCAGATCGCCGGTTTCCAGCGGCACTCCCGCCGCTTTGGCTGCCGCAGTCCACTCGGGCGGTGACGGCATCGGCTGCGATGGCGCACTGCCGCCGGCGACGCCATATTTCATCGCAACGACGATGGTGCCTTTCACCGTCGGTACGCGCACGGCTTGCGCGCCGGCAAGCAGCTCCTTGACTAGCGCGGGCGGCAAGGGCGGATGAAAATCGAGCCAGAATCTGGATTGTTCTCCCGGGCGCATCGCCACCACCAAAAATCCACCCGAGGGCGGCACGCTGTTGGCTGCATTGAATGCCCGCGTGGCGGCAGTGTCAATCTGTTTGAGATAGGGCGCAAGCTTGTCGGCGCTCGTGCGCGATCCGATCACCTGTTCAGGTTGGAGCAGGACCACGCCGCCCGCAGTCACGCCGCTGGCTGCTTGGGCGCTACTGGCGCATAGCCATGCCGCACAGAGAAAAACAATCGAACGCATGCAGGACTCCCTCGAAAATAGCGCGCGGCACGTCACCGCGACGTCTATTGGACCACATTTGGAACATTGCCGTGTAACCAGTACCAATCGGTGCCGATGGCATGCGGTACTATTGATTTCCTGACGCACCGAGGAGATTGACGCCATGTCCACGCCGCTGCCGATTGCGAAAAGCAATGCATCCCAGCCAGCATCGGCGCCATCCAGCGCGGCCTGGTGGCGGTGGAACAGCAGGGCGGCGACCGCTTTTTCGGCGAGCCGATGCTCAATATCGATGACTTGCTGCAAACCGATGCGCAGGGCAGGGGCGTGCTCAATATCCTCGCGGCCGACAAGCTGATGAATGCGCCGCGCCTGTATGCGGTTTTCCTGCTGTGGCTGCTGTCGGAATTGTTCGAAAACCTGCCCGAGGTAGGCGACCTGGACAAGCCGAAGCTGGTGTTCTTTTTCGACGAGGCGCATTTGCTGTTCAGCGAAGCGCCCAAGCCCTTGCTGCAAAAGATCGAGCAGGTGGTGCGGCTGATCAGGTCGAAAGGCGTGGGCGTGTTTTTCATCACCCAGAATCCGCTCGACATTCCCGATACCGTGCTCGGCCAACTCGGCAATCGCGTCCAGCACGCTTTGCGCGCCTACACGCCGCGCGACCAGAAAGCCGTCAAGGCGGCCGCCGACACCTTCCGGCCCAATCCCGCGCTCGATACCGCCCAGGTGATCACCGCACTGGAACTGGGCGAAGCGCTGGTGTCCTTGCTCGACGAGAAAGGACGGCCGAGCATGGTCGAGCGCGCCTACGTCTTGCCGCCGGCATCGCAGATCGGCCCGATCGACGCCGCCAAACGCCACCGCGCCATGGCGCAGTCGGTGCTGGCCGGTGTATATGAGCAAGGTATCGATCGCGAATCGGCGCACGAGCGCCTTGCCGCCCGTGCCGAGGCGGCGGCGGAAAAAGCGGACGCGCCCGCGCCACGCACCAGGACGCCAGCCGGCGCCGGGCGCGGTCGTGTGCGCGACACTGCGCCCGACACCTCGCTCGGCGGCATGCTCGGTGGCTTGTTCGGCGGTGGCGGCAAGCGTCAGTCGCCGGTCGAAGCGATGCTGAAGTCGGCCGCGCGCAGCATCGGCTCGCAGGTCGGGCGCGAAATTATCCGTGGCGTGCTGGGCTCGATCATGAAGCGGCGCTAGTCAGTACGCCTTATCCGGCTGCACCAGGGTGCAGGGGAGGGCAGCGCGCTGCCGACCATCCCGCGCCGTATCCGAATTGCTCAGATGGCGTTGGCAATTGCTGGCGTTGCCCGCTTTGCACGGCGGCGCATCGCACCAATAGCCAGCAAGCCGACACCGAGCATCAGGTAGCTGTGCGGTTCGGGCACCGCGGTGATCGCGAATGTGGTGTCGGGTGTCATTGTATAGATGGTGTAAGAGCCCTCGCCAAGATCAACGTAATGGCCCCAGGAGCTGTATCCTGATGTCACGGAAATTCTCCCGGTAATGTGACCGCCATCGAACGGCGGAGCGCCATTTCCGCCGGTGCTGACGCTGGCGTCCCACCAGCCCCCGAACTCGCCCCCGATGTAGCTGAATTCGTAAGCCTGCTCTGCGGCTTGGCTGTTCAGTGCGCTAAGTGCGAGCAGAATCATCCCCTCAATTTGTAAAATTGACATTATCGTCAGCGCAGTAAGGATGACTAAATGACATTACAAATTGTTCAAGTTTTCGTCTGTTTTGAGCGAAGCGCTCGCCGGGTCAGTGCAGCGCGCCTTTGTCCGGCTGCACCAGGATGAAGGGATGGACCACCGAGGTCCACAGCACGGCATCGGCCTCGGTCCAGGCTTGCGCCTGCGCATCCGAGACTTTGCCGAGCTTGCCGTCGCCCATCCATGTGGCGATGCTGTCCTTGTCGTCGTGCGAGATGCGCACCGCCACATCGACCAGGTCGAGCTCGGCGCTGACGAACACCACAGTGCCCTGGGCAAAGTGACGCTGCAATTCGGCCCAGGGCAGGCGCGCGGTTTCGAGGTTGATTTTGGCGCGCAGTTCGGTATCGTTTTCAGGCTTGGTTTGCATACAAATACTCAATAGTTCAGGTGATATGAAGCGTGCAGGACGATCGTTCAGACGACGTCGATGACGGGAGTGGGCGAGCCCGACCAGGTGAGGCGATACACTTGCCCCTTGCGCACATTGCCCACCAGCGCAGGCCGGAAGCAGGCCAGGCAGGTGCCGGCGGGGCGCCGCACGCTGGGGTAGATCACGCCCATCGATCCACTGTCGAGCAACTGAGTGGCCAGGGTTTGCGATGCGATGTAACTGGTCGGATCGAGATAGTTTACAAAGGCATCGACACCGCGAATATCGTGGAACGTGCTGGTAAAGTCGGCGATCAGGGCTTGGTACGTCACGCTGTCGTCGAAGCGGCCGATTTCCTGGTACTCCACGGTTTTGTGAAAGGTGATTTCGGCCAGGGCCGTTTCGGCCTCGAAAGCGCAGTACCACGCGCCGCGTTCGCCATCGTTGAAGCGGCTGCCTTCCGGGCGCGGATAGGTGTAGGCGGCGTTGATGATGCGAAAATTCGGCACGCCGAACACCAGTTCGTCGACACCGATGCCGGGCAGGCTGCCGTACTCGCCGCGCAAGCGTTCGTTGGTGGCGTTGTCGATATCGAACAGGTCGCGCAAGACATCCGCATCCTCGGCCAACGGGCCGAGCACGGAATCTTCCACGTCAGCAAAGCGCGACGGGATCAGGCGGCAGGTATCGAACTGCCGCAGGGTGGTGAGCTTGGGAATGACCGTCAAGTCACAGGCCTCCGCGGCGCGCGTCGAGCAGCTTGCGCACCGTTTGCATCGACAACAGGCCGCCCGCCAGCATTTGCGACAGCGGCGTGCGTCCGGCGAAGATGGGATTGCTGTTGGGGAGGGTGATCCATTCGTCGGCGAGCTTGTCGCCGTAAAGAATATGCAGGGCTTTGTAGATGCCGAGCAGGTAAGAAATGCGGGTGATGCGGTCGACTTCAAGAATGCGGTCGGGGTTCTTTTTCCACTCGTAATAGGTGGAGGATGACATGCCGCCGAGCAGTTCGCGGGCGTCTTCGTCGCGCAGCTTCCAGGCGTTCATGAGGGCGAAAAACCCCTTGAGCGCGGACTTGGACAAGCGTTCCCGCTCCGCGCGTGCGTTCAGGTCGACGAGCACCGCCGGCTCGAAACGACTTTTGGGATAGGCGAAGGCAAGATTCATAGTGGGCTCCGGTTATGGAGTATTTATACTCTATTTTCATATCGTGTGCAAGCCAATCGCCATCAAAGCGATGCTGAGCCCGCGCAAACAATCGACCTGGACAGTTTGCGATGCGACGCCTTGATCGGTTGCGCGGCAAATCTCGCCCTTCAGGGCGGGGGCAAGAGCGCCGACGGCGCAGCCGTCCGGTTTGGTGCGTCTAGTGCGGCGTCTGCTGCTGTTCGATGTACTGCCGGATAACGGCGATAGGCGCACCGCCGCAGCTACCGGCAAAGTAGGAAGGCGACCATAGCGCGCCGCCCCAAAGCTTCTTGCGGATGCTCGGATAGTTCTTCTTCCGAATCATGCGGCTGGAAACGCCTTTCAGGCTGTTGACCAGATTGGAAACGGAAACCTTGGGCGGGTAGTTCACCAGCAAGTGTACATGGTCGTCCTCGCCGTCGAACTCCACCAGTTCCGCTTCAAAGTCCGTGCAGACGCTGGAGCATATCGGCCGCAGGTCGTCAAGAATCTCTTTTGTGAAGACTTCACGGCGGTATTTTGTTGCGAAGACCAAATGTAGGTGCATGAGGAAAACACAGTGTCTTCCGTGGCGAATTTCATTGTAGTGACTCATAGACCAAACTATAATCGAAGCATGCAACGACTACAAGCCTATCAATACGAACTGATGCCAGATGGCGAGCAAGAGCGCACTATGCGCCGCTTCGCTGGCGCGTGCCGATTCGTCTACAACAAGGCGTTGGCGATGCAAAAAGAGAATCATGAGGCCGGTAACAAGTTCATCGGCTACGTCGCCATGGCGAAGCAATTGACCGGGTGGCGCAATGGTCCTGACACACCTTGGCTGAAGGACGCGCCGTGTCATCCGCTGCAACATGCATTGAAGCACTTGGAGAGGGCGTACAAGAACTTCTTCGAGAAACGGGCCGATTTCCCCAGCTTCAAGCGCAAGGGTTGCGGCGACACTTTCCGCTACCCGGACCCGAAGCAGATCAAGCTTGACGAGGCCAACAGCCGCATCTTCCTGCCCAAACTTGGCTGGCTGCGTTACCGCAACAGTCGGGACGTTCTTGGCGAGCTGCGCAACGTCACAGTGA
>NZ_WHJF01000569.1:0-265 GCF_011682185.1 Massilia genomosp. 1 | reverse complement strand
GCCGCTTCCGACTCGCGCAGGCCCAGGCCGTACATGAGACGCACAGCGATGGCGACGGACGGCGAGCGCGTGGTCGCCTTGTCGATCTCTGCCAGCCATTCGTCGGTGGTTTTGGTGGGCAAGGTGGCGCGCGGGATCTTCTGGACCGGCAGCATGGGCACGTCCCACGGCAGCCTGGGAATAATCTTGCGCTTGACGGCCCAGTTCACCAGCAGCTTGAGCTTGCGCAGCCAGTGGTTCGCGGTGGCCGGCTTGCGCGTGGCCA
>NZ_WHJF01000568.1:0-265 GCF_011682185.1 Massilia genomosp. 1 | reverse complement strand
CAAGGCGGCGATGGGAACGCCACAATCGGCAGTGTCAATATGCAGCTTGTACCCGTTCCAGCTGGTCTTGTAACCCTGCGCGTTGCACTTGGTGCCGCGGTCGCAGATCGTTGGCAATTCGGCGAGCATGTCGGGCAAGGTCTGGCCGCGCTGGCGCCGGATCGGCGAGCCAGCAGCTGGTGCCGCTTGCTTGACCGGGCGCTTACCCTTGCGCCTGCCCTGCTTGCGCGGTGCCGCGCTGGCCGCCGCTGCAGGCCGCTCGCGG
>NZ_WHJF01000567.1:0-272 GCF_011682185.1 Massilia genomosp. 1 | reverse complement strand
TCAAGCCCGCTGGGGAACGCTCTTCCCCCAGTGGGAGCCCGCGGCAGGCGTCTACGGCCGCGCGCATGGCGAAAAGCCACGCGCAATGGCACCCAGATTTGCGCGCTTTTACAAGCCCGCTAACAGCCCGGCCACAAAGGCAGCACGCTAACCTGAATTTTGCACAAAAAAGGGCAAGAATGCCGTAAGTGATTGATAGAATGGGAGTTATCTAAAAACCTACCCTATCAGCACGAACACACCTTGCCCGACATGAATTCTACCCCAGAGCA
>NZ_WHJF01000566.1:0-276 GCF_011682185.1 Massilia genomosp. 1 | reverse complement strand
GTTGGCGATGCAAAAAGAGAATCATGAGGCCGGTAACAAGTTCATCGGCTACGTCGCCATGGCGAAGCAATTGACCGGGTGGCGCAATGGTCCTGACACACCTTGGCTGAAGGACGCGCCGTGTCATGCGCTGCAACATGCATTGAAGCACTTGGAGAGGGCGTACAAGAACTTCTTCGAGAAACGGGCCGATTTCCCCAGCTTCAAGCGCAAGGGTTGCGGCGACACTTTGCGCTACCCGGACCCGAAGCAGATCAAGCTTGACGAGGCCAACAG
>NZ_WHJF01000565.1:0-279 GCF_011682185.1 Massilia genomosp. 1 | reverse complement strand
AGTGTCATGGGCTTCAACAAGTCTGGCGCGGCAGCGCGACGTTGTAGTGTCCGCCATTTATGCTAATTAAGCAACATGCATACGCGTAACTTTTTCATCCTGGGGGCAAATGTCGGTGATGCCGATCACGTTGTTCAGGCGCGCCATGAACAGGTCGAGCAGGTCGGCGTCGGGGGCGCGCAGGTTCAGGAAGACGGTATCATCGCCGGCGCGGCTGTCGAGCGCGAGCGCGGCCAGTTGCAGGCCGCCGCGGCGGGCAATGGCCAGCACGGCTTCGAG
>NZ_WHJF01000564.1:0-279 GCF_011682185.1 Massilia genomosp. 1 | reverse complement strand
GGATGCTCGGATAGTTCTTCTTCCGAATCATGCGGCTGGAAACGCCTTTCAGGCTGTTGAAGTGTACATGGTCGTCCTCGCCGTCGAACTCCACCAGTTCCGCTTCAAAGTCCGTGCAGACGCTGGAACATATCGGCCGCAGGTCGTCAAGAATCTCTTTTGTGAAGACTTCACGGCGGTATTTTGTTGCGAAGACCAAATGTAGGTGCATGGAGGAAAACACCGTGTCTTCCGTGGCGAATTTCATTGTAATGACTCATAGACCAAGCTATAATCGAA
>NZ_WHJF01000563.1:0-279 GCF_011682185.1 Massilia genomosp. 1 | reverse complement strand
CTATCAATACGAACTGATGCCAGATGGCGAGCAAGAGCGCAATATGCGCCGCTTCGCTGGCGCGTGCCGATTCGTCTACAACAAGGCGTTGGCGATGCAAAAAGAGAATCATGAGGCCGGTAACAGGTTCATCGGCTACGTCGCCATGGCGCAGCAATTGACCGGGTGGCGCACTGGTCCTGACACACCTTGGCTGAAGGACGCGCCGTGTCATCCGCTGCAACATGCATTGAAGCACTTGGAGAGGGCGTACAAGAACTTCTTCGAGAAACGGGCCGA
>NZ_WHJF01000562.1:0-280 GCF_011682185.1 Massilia genomosp. 1 | reverse complement strand
CCGGTGTTTTCCAAGCGCGCGTCGCCGGTGCAGTGGGCCGGCCCGGCGCGCTTTCACCAGCCGCCGATCAGCATCGAGGAACTGCCGCCGCTCAAGGCCGTTATCCTCTCGCATGACCATTACGACCACCTCGACCATGCCTCGATCCTGGCGCTGGCGGCCAAGACCGAACAGTTTCTCACCCCGCTCGGCGTGGGCGAGCGCCTGGTGGCCTGGGGCATTGACGCCGCCAAGGTGAGCCAGCTCGACTGGTGGCAGGAACGCAAGGTGGGCAATGTGC
>NZ_WHJF01000561.1:0-280 GCF_011682185.1 Massilia genomosp. 1 | reverse complement strand
CGGGCATCGACACGCGCGCGCTGGCCTACTATGCCAACCGCATGGCCACGCCGGCGTGCGCGTTCGCACCGGGCCTGTTGCTGGGTTTTTCGTCGCTGACGCCGGCGCAGATCGTCGATGGCGTCGATGTGCTGGCGAAGGTGCTGAAAGCGGCGCATTGAACTATACTGGCTGCATGACCATTGAACGCTGCTCCTGGGCCAACCCGGCCAATCAACGCTACCTCGACTACCACGATCACGAGTGGGGCGTGCCTTGCCACGACGAGAACACGCTGTTT
>NZ_WHJF01000560.1:0-280 GCF_011682185.1 Massilia genomosp. 1 | reverse complement strand
CCTGTCCGGTCCCTTGGCGGTGCTGGGGTTTCTGTACCTGTGCGTGCTGGCGATGCTGATCGGCGCTCTGTGGACCGGCCCTTCCCCGATGGGGAAAATCGTGTGTATCGTCGCCCTCCCGCCGATCTTGCTGGTCTATTGCCTGCCTAAAACCTTGCGACGCGCGGTGAACGCCTTGCCGGCCGCAACTGGGTCGTGAATTTCAATGATCCCCTTACACAAAAGGCTCCCGCCATGACATTACCCTGTACCCTCGACGAACTGCGCAGCCGTTTCAACG
>NZ_WHJF01000055.1:0-44725 GCF_011682185.1 Massilia genomosp. 1 | reverse complement strand
AGGTTGCGCGATTGCTTGACTTCAAAGTGTGGCATGGCAGGTCAGGTGAAAGTATGGGATGCCATATTTTACTTTGAAATCAATGACTTGATCAACTATTGAAGGAGGCGGAACACGGATTCAGGATGAAGAGAAACCCAACGTCGGCTGTGGGGCGACAGTCCTGGTCGCGCAAGCGGGTCTTTTTACCGTGAGGGATTGGACCGGCGGTCCTGCGTCCGCTATGATGGCGGGTCCCGCCCATGAGGGCTGCAGAGCAGGACCGACCGCACATCGCATGAGCACCTACGGCGACTACATTCATCTCCAACGGGAATTTGTCCAGCAGGTGGGCTATGCCGGGAGGGTCGTCGTTCCGGACGACTTGATCGACAAGTTGGCCGCCTTCCTTGACGCCCACGCCTCCGATTCCATCGTGTCCTACTATGCGTGTAGCTTGCTCGAACAATTCTACCGGCGACGCACGCGGGAGCGGTCAGTGCATCTGTTTAATGCTCTCAATGCGACGTTGCGCAACAAACGCCTACTGATCGCGTTGTTCTTGTCGCCCCAGGACCGGCACCCGCTTCCTGCCCGCGTCGAGAACTACGACGCTGGCGCAATCTGGCTTGCGATCGACGATCTCCCGCACGGCTACGACAAGGCCAACTGCATCGGCAGGTTTGCCCATGTCCTGTCGCCCGAGCTTCTTGACAGGGCGTATGCCGCAGTCCTGGCGTTCCCCGAACCTTTTCAAACGCGCGCGCTCGGTGGCCTGTTTCCCCATCTCGATGCGCAGCGCCAGGCGGCGGTGTTCTCCTACCTGTGCGAGCAATTCCGATTGTGGTCGGACGAAGCCGCGTACCGGCTCAAGCTCGTGTTCCCGTTCATGAGCAAGGAACATAGGGCAGCGACGGTGGCGCTGCACGTGGGCGAGGATGTGCCCGAGTCCTGGACTGCCTATCTTGTGATTCGCAATGCGCAGTATCTGCAGCGCGCGGAAGGGGAGCTCCTCGTGGAAACGGCGCGCCGATTCACATCGGCTTACCTGCGCAATCGCTGCCTGCTCAAGCTGGCCGCGTGGCTGCCGGCCGGGGAACTCGATGCGCTGTTTGCTCGATTCATGGACGATGCCAGGAAGCATGCGCCTTCGTCGGAGATGATTCACAATCTGATCCAGTTTGGCGCGGTCATGGAGAACTTGGGGCGTGGCGAAGTGATTCAACTGGCACTGGACCTGATCGAGCGCCTGGACGACACCGAGAGCGATTTGTACAACCAGCAGAAATATGGGCTGCTGCTGTTCATCCTTCCTCTGCTTGGTGAAGATGACCGGACTGCGGTATTCGATATCGCACTGACGGTCAGGGGTGGGTACCGCAAGGGGCTGCTGGCCAGGATGCGCAAACATTTTGATGAGGAGCACAATTTCTGCGAGATCCGAGGGGCGGCCATCTTCTACTAAGGCCGGGCATTGCGCATTCCTGAGGGCGCCATCCTGCCTTATGGCGGCTGCGCCTGGATGCGTACCATGCGCCGTGGTATCTTGATGGTGCCATTCCATGCCACGACACGATCGCCGACTGGCGGCTCGTCAACATCGGCGCACTGATCAACCTCGGAAGGGCTCGGGATAATGAAAGAAGCAGCGCAATCGAACAGCAGTCATGTTGATATGTCGTGGGCGGCAGTCGGCCAGAAGCTGTCGGTTGGGACAAGGGCCCGGTGTATTTCAAGCTGGAAGACGATTTTGCCACGCACGTTCGTCTGACCGCGCCTGCGCCATTTTATGAGCTTCCGCACGGTCACAACTTCGCAAGGGGTTATCTATGCAGCATAGGCGTTTCGGAATCTGGCTGCTTGTCAGCAAAAAGTCATTTGAGGATCCTCGTATCTGGCGCGAAGATTCTCAGTCATACGCATTGCAAACGCCTTTTCAACGGCGCGTCGGTGTGAAGTATGTTGGTAAGGGACATCCTCGATTTCCCGATTGCTTTACTGGCTTTGGGACCATAGGGCCTCGCCACCGCCCACGGTCAATGGCAATGCTTTTTCGCGGCCATTTTCGTCGAGGTCCGGTTAGGCCACAGTCATTTTCGCTGCTGCCCGGCTATCGCGCTGTTTTAGCTCGCGCAACCGGGTATGCGATAATTTCTTCAGGTCGTCTTCGCGCCGTCGATAGCCCAGGTGCTGTGTTCGTGGGCTCGATGAGAACATGTGAATCGCAATGAATAGCCAGGATTGCGTTTTTACACGGCCTGGCCCCGAAGCGGACATAGACAGTTCATTGCACTTGGCCAGCAGAAGGCGCATACGGTGGTGTGCGAGCGATTTCAAACCTTACTGAAATGCCGGCACCCTGGCATATCGCGGACGCTTGCTCGACCTCGAAACCCAAGAAGCAGCCCAGATCCCATTCATGCTTGCCTGCCCGGTACTGGGCCTCGAGTTGAGCAGGCTCAAATCGCTCGGCAAACGCAAGGACCCTCTTTAACTTCATCAGAGACTTCAAGGCCTCAGGTCCAGAACCGATAGAAGCTGTTCCAATGAAGAGATCGCTTATTTGCATCTCCGACAGATCCGGGATGTAGTTGCAGTGTACGGCGCACTCATGTCCACACTCTTTGCAGTGCCAAATTTCCAGGCTCGATTTGTCCACCGGTCTATCAAAGCTGGAATTCCCGCAGTTGAGACATTTCATGTTGCCGCCATTGTCATAAATTTGCGTTGCCCGCCACCTTGCTTGGATCTCCATTCGTCCGCTGTTGGCCCGAAATCGGCCCTTCGTGAGCGTTTAGTCTACCGGATTGCTTGCTCGAATGGAAATTTTGTCGCACTGGCCCAGTTGCGGTGAAGGACCGGAGTCGACCCAAAGCGGTCGTTGCCAAAGAGTCCCGACACTCAGGCCGTCAAGGAGCAGGCAATCCTGGCCTGGCTCAACTACGAAATGCTTTTCGTGCATCTCGACAAGCGGGTGCATGGCATCCCAGCCGCGTCGCGTCGGACAAAGACCTGATGGCAAGGGTAATCGCTGGCGTCGGCGCGAGCGACGCACGGTTCAACCGTCAAGCATCTCGCTGGCTGACGGCCCTGCACGCGGCAGCGCGCGCTCCAACCAGGCCGAGACCGACCAGCAGCATCGCGTAGCTTTCCGGCTCGGGCACCGGCGCGGTCGGGCCGTCCAGCGTGGCCCTGGCGTAGTTATTGAAGTCGACGCGCGCGGTTGCCGCCTCCGCGCCGCTGTACAGGAGGCCCGACAGATGGTACGCGCTGGACCCGAGGTCGGCCGGATCGTCAATATCCGTCCGGAGGATGAAGCTGTCATCGAACTCGCTATAGAAGGTCGCGCCAGTGTCGAGCCATCCGCGCAGCGTTGCTTGTGCCGCCAGCTCGGTGGTGGCGGTGTTCGAGGCCGCCGGATCGACGGCCGCAGCGGCGTTGAATAGAACCCCGGTGTGCGGGGTCAGCGAAAAGCGCAGGGTGACGTCGCTGCTTGCTGCGGCGTACGCATACGCGGACGCGTCGGACGCCAGCGAAGCGCTCAGGCGCGAGTCGGTGGCGCTCAAGTCGCTGCTTGCTTCGCCGTACAGGCCGTGTACGGCGGTCGATCCGTAGCCCTGGCGCTCATCCTTGATGTCATAAGGGAGCGGATAACCATCCCGGTCATAGATGCTGACGGACGAGACATATTTCGATATGACGGTCAGTTCCGGCGCGATGCCGTCATTGGGATTGAGGTCGATCAGGCGCCAGCCGAAGCCGGTGATCGTGGACGTTACTGAAACGCTGCGGGTGTCGGCCGAGGCGTTGGTAGCGCAACCGAGCACGGCGAGGGCGCACAGCGCCCGTGTCAAGGCAGGACAATTGAACACGTTGATTCCTTTGCGGAGTGTTGGAGACATTGGGCTGATGCGATACGATGCGATGCCAGGTCAGCCACCAGCGCGGCGTGCGCGCCGGCGGGCACCGGCGCCCACCAAGGCCAGGCCCGCCAGCAGCATGGCGTAGGTCTCCGGCTCCGGAACAGCCGGGGTCGGACCGTACAGGCTCACGCTGTTCCTATGGGAGAACTCGAAACTGCCGGATTCGGCGCGCTTGTCGGTATGCAGGTAGCCGCTCAGGACGAAGTCGCCGGACAGGGACTGGGCGCCGGATAAGCCCCAGGTGCTGAGGTCGAAGTATTGGCGGAACTGGTTGCTGCCGTTCGCGCTATCGCCGAGCGATCCGCGAAATTCGTGATACGAAAAGGCATAGCTCGACACGATGTCAGACGCGGCGACCCCGGCGTTGCCACTGGCGTTGAACAGCACCCCAGTGGACGGGGTCAGGTCGAAGTGCCAGCTCGATTCGCTGCTACCCCAAGTGCCTGCGGTGTAGTGGGAATCCGACGACAAGTTGGCGCTCAGGTGCGATTCAGCCGCGCCCAGCGCGGCGTTGGCGCCGCCATGCGCCCCGTTGGCGGCAGTGCTGCCGTAGCTGTCGCGTTCATCGTAGACGTCATAGACAAAGTCGGTGTAATCGCTGTCGTAACCGCTGTCGACGTGAATCGTCTGCGAGGTGATGGTCAGCTCGGGCGTAATGCCGTCGTTGAGATCAAGGTCGATCAGCTGCCAGCTGAAGCCGGTGACGTCCGAGAAGGACGACCCGGTGCGGGTATCGGCCCAGGCACTGGCCGAGCACGCAAAAAGCGCCACGGCGCAGCACAGCGTCGTGGGCAGAGTGGAGCGATTGGACACGTTGATTTCTCCGAAAGGTGAGTAGACTCCATAGAGTAACCCGCAATCATGCGAAAAAGCTAACTATGCTGCCGAGCACGCCATCCGTTACGGAAACCTGCAAGCGAGTTGTCGCCAACTGCGATTTTTACGCTGCTTTTTTTGGATTCTGGATTTTTTTCCTTGTTGGCGAGATCTGTGGCGGCCAATTCAAGATCGTCGAAAGGCTGTGATCAGCCCTCAATCGAAGTCGCTTGAGCGGAGTTATCTTCCGATGCACTTGGGCTTCGAACGGCACGACATACCCATTGCGCAGTGTTTGCTTCGGGGCGAAACCGGCCCCTGGGGCATCTTCGGCCAGAAGCGTCCAGGCATTCTTTGCTCGATTCGCTTTGTTGCCGGGCGCTTGGAACCTTAGACTCATCGTCCGCTACATGGGCATTCCCGAAAGGCGCTTGCCCACTCGACTGTTGGCGGTAGGTCGAGAGGTTTTGTCAGGCGTTCCGAGGCACGCTGATGCCGCGCTTACGGCTCGACCTTGACGCAGCGTCCGAACACCTGCACCAGGGTGGTCCAGCCGTTGATGCCGCCTCGGTTGTTACCGATCTGAAAGCGATTGCCGTTGACCGCCTTGACCAGATGCAGGTATTCGTTGCCGTTGACCTTGCACAGGACGATCTCGTCCTTCACCGGCGGCACCGCGCCCAGCGGTTCGACGGTGACCAGCTGGCCCGACCCGATGCGCCCGACCATCGAGGCCCCGCGCGGCCGGAACTGCACGCTCTGGCCGCTCTTGAGTGCTGCAATATAATGTGCCGCCCATCCCATCCGGGTTCCTTGTCCGTTTTTGTGCGCGCTCCATATACCATACGCCGCGCGTACCTTGCCGACGGGCGCTGCTGCGATTATTCGGTGTTTTACATCCGCCCGTAACACTACGCCTTCGTGCTGCACACCACATTTTCACCGGATAGTCGATCCGCATGACGGTGTTCTGTTGAATTAAGTCAACACACATGGCGTTTTGCCGCCATACTTCGGGGAGCCAGTTTCGGCCCGACGAAAGGACGCCATGGCGAACCAGGACAGCAACACAGGATCGCCCCCACCCACCGACCACGACCTTGCCGGCGAGGTGGCCGGCCTGCGCCTGCTGCTGGCCGAGCGCGACGCCGAACTGGCGCGCCTGCGCCTCGAAGCGGGGCAGGTCAAGGAGCGCCGCAGCGACTTCCTCGGCATGCTGGCGCACGAACTGCGCAATCCGCTGGCGCCGATCAGCCTGGCCAACACCATGCTGGCCAAGCTGCCCGAGCCCTCGTCCGGACTGCTCAACCTGCACTCCGTCATCCATCGCCAGCTCCAGCACCTGACCCGCCTGCTCGACGAACTGCTCGACGCGGCCAGCATCGACAGCGGCAAGCTGGTGCTCGCGCGCGCGCCGCTGGAACTGGGCGCCGTGCTGCGCCGCGCCCTGCAGACGGTGCAGGTGCGCATCCTGGAGCGCCACCAGCAACTGCACATGGACTTGCCGGAAGAGCTGCAGGTCCATGGCGACCCGCTGCGCCTGGCGCAGGTGTTCGGCAACCTGCTGATCAACGCTTCCCGGTACACCGGCGACGGCGGCGTCATCCGGGTGGCGGCGCGCGCCCATGAGGGCATGGCGGTGGTCACGGTGGCCGACAACGGCGCCGGCATGGACCAGGGTGAACTGGCCGGCATGTTCGACCTGTTCACGCGCGGCGCCCGTGCCGCGGTCCGCGTTGAAGGCGGGCTGGGCGTGGGGCTGAACGTGGTCCGCAATATCGTCGAGCTGCATGGCGGCAAGGTGATCGGCGCCAGCGACGGCCCCGGCCGTGGCAGCGTGTTCACCGTCTCGCTGCCGCTGCTGGCCAGCGACAGCGCCCAGGCCGCGCTGGCGCCGGGCGCCATGCCCCCAAGCCGGCGCATCTTGCTGGTCGAAGACAACCTGGACGCCAACGATACCCTCGGCCAATTGCTGCTGGGCGAAGGGCACAGCGTCACGGCCGCCTACGACGGCATCGCCGGGCTGGCGCTGGCGCGTACCCAGGTGTTCGACGTGCTGATCTGCGACATCAACCTGCCTGGCTTGAACGGCTACGAGCTGATCGCCCAACTGCGGCGCACGGCCGGTGCCCACATTCCGTTCGCCATCGCCATCTCGGGCTATGGCCGGCAGGAAGAAAGTACGCGCGCCATCGGCGCCGGCTTCGGCCGGTACGTGGTCAAGCCGATCGACATCGACGCCTTGCTGGCGCTGGTGGCGTCGGAGGCGGTCACGCGCTTTATCGCCGCCGCCGGCAATACCCGCTAACAGCTCAGGCGCGGCATCCGGGCGCCGCGCGCAGCAACTGCGCGAAGCATTCCTCGCTGGTCGCTTGCGAAAACAGGAAACCCTGGGCGTAGTCGCAGCCGGCCTGGCGCAGCCAGTCGCGCTGCGCCGCCGTTTCGACCCCCTCGGCGATCACTTTCAGGCCCAGCTTGTGCGCCATCGCAATGATGGTCTCGGCGAAGATCTGGCTGTTCGGGTTGGTGGTGAGCATGTCTTTGACAAATGACTGGTCGATTTTCAGGAAGTCGACCTTGAATTTGTTCAGGTAAGCCATCGACGAGTAACCGATGCCGAAGTCGTCGATGGTCAGCTGCACGCCCGCCTGTTGCAGCCGGGCCAGCTTGTCGCGCACGCCGGGGGAATCGTCGAGCAGCACACCTTCGGTGATTTCGACCGCGATGCGCGCCCCGGCGCGGCCCAGCAGGGCCAGGTCGTCATCCCAGGTATTCTTGACGAGCCGGCTCATGAATTCGACCGGCGACTTGTTCACGCTGATCTGGAACGGCGTGCCGGTCAGCTCGGCCAGGCGCACCGCGCACGGCACCGCCTGCGACAGTACCCAGGCGTCGATTTCGCCGATCAGGCCGGCTTCCTCGGCGATCCCGATGAAGCGCTCCGGCAGCACCAGCGAGCCGTCCGGATGGCGCCAGCGCACCAGCGCCTCGGCCTTGACGATGGCTTCGGTGGCCAGCTCGACGATGGGCTGGTAATACACCAGCAGTTCGCAGCGCGCCAGCGCCTGGCGCAATTCGTCGATCACTTTCAGGCGCGCCCAGGCCGTATCGCGGATGTCTGGCGTGAAATAGCTGAAGCGGTTGCGCCCGCCGTGCTTGGCCACGAACATGGCCTGGTCGGCGTTGCGCAACAGGTCGTTGGGGTGGTGCGCATCTTGCGGGTACAAGCTGATGCCGATGCTGCCCGAGACATGCACCTGCTTGCCGCCGATGGCAAACGGACGCGCCAGTTCGGCCAGGATGTCGCCCACCAGCACCTCGACGAAGGCCGGCTTGCTCACCTCGTTGAGGATGATCGTGAATTCGTCGCCGCCGATGCGCGCCACGGTGTCGGTGGCGCGCACGCAGCCCTGCAGGCGCTGGGCGCAGTGTTGCAGCAGCTGGTCGCCCGCATCGTGGCCAAAGCGGTCGTTGACTTCCTTGAAGCCGTCCAGGTCGATGAACAGCAGGGCCAGCGCAAAGCCCGTGCGCGCGGCGTGCCGCACGTCGTGTTCGAGGCGCTCGCGGAACAGGGTGCGGTTCGGCAGGCTGGTCAGGCTGTCGTAATAGGCGTTGCGCAAGATCTTCGCTTCCGACGCCTTGAGTTCGGAAATATTGCGCGCGGTGCCGGCAATCGAATCGACTTCGCCGTCCTTGTTGATCACTGGCATCAGTACATAGCGGTAGGTGTGCGCGGCGCCATCGGGCGCCGTGCATTGCAGCTCGCCGCGCCCGATGGCGCGCGTCTGCACCACGGCGCCCAAGTCTCGCTCGAGCTGGTCGGCAAAGGCGGGGCAGAAATCGGCTAGCCTGTGCTCGCAGGGATTCTTGCCGGCCGTGCCGAACAGGCGCACCAGCGCCCGGTTGGCGTATAGCACGTGGCCGTCGGTGTCGGCAATGTAGTGCAGGTCCGGGGTGGCCGAGAGCAGGGTGTCGAAACGGTGCGTGATGCCATCTTTTTCGGTGAAATACGCTTCCAGCGACTCTGACAGCGCCTGGTCGATGGCTTCGTTAAAGCGGATCAGGTCCTCGTTGGCCAGGTCGTTGCCGTCGCCGTCGCGGTCGGCCCACAGGCGCATCACGCTGGCGCGCAGGGCGCGGAATTCGGCCACCGTATCGGTGACGGTGAAGCCGGCGCTCATGCGGCCGGAGCCGTGCTTCTCGGCCTGGGTGTCGGCGGCATGGGGCGGCGCCCGTCCGCGCGCCTTGTCGGCCTGTTCGGACGGCGTCTGCGGCCGCTCCAGGTCGGACGCAATGGCGCCCAGCATGCCGGCCGCATGGTCACGCAGGCGTTCGTGCGGCATATGGCGCGCAGCGGGAATGCTGCGCGCAAATTCGTCCCAGTGTTGCAGGATGGCAGGCAGGTTGTTGCGGATAAAACGCGCGATGCGCGTCTTGTCATTCTCAAGTGGCTGGTTCATGGTTTGGTCGCACGTTAATCCTAACGAGTTAGACGGGCAGGCTGCAAAAAAGTTCCGCATGCACCTGACAATTTCTGGGGGAATGGCGACCGCATCCCATTGACGCGATCGTGGGACCGACCGGCCGTGCGGCGCTATCGTCGGAATCGTGGCGCTGTCCGGCGCGTCCCGTCCCGAGGAGGAAAACATGAATCCACTGATCAAGAAGGCTCGCCTGGCATTGCTCGCAACCGTGCTCGGCTGCCATTGCCTGCCCGCACCGGCGCAGACCGGCGCGCTGGCCGCCGCGCCGCCCGCGCAAGCGGCGGCGTCCGCGCCGGCCAGCCTGATGCTCGCCGTGCGCTACTGGAGCGAAGCGGCCTTGCGCGCCAACGCGCTCGATCATACGCCACCGCCGCCCGGTTCGGCGCGCCCCTATTACGAGCAGTACGGGCCGGCGCGTTCCAGCCGCGCGCTGGCGATCTACCACCTGGCCCTGTTCGAAGCGCTCAACGCCGTGCTGCCCAGCTATCCCGGCTACACCGGCATGGCGCAGGCGCCCTCGGACAGCTCGCCCGACGCCGCGCTGGCCACGGCGGCGCGCGCGACGCTGCAAGCGCTGTACCCCGGGCAAGCGCGCGCCGTCGAGCAAACCTACCGGAACGCCATGCTGCGCGTCGGTCCCGGCCGCGCCCGCGATAACGGCGTCGAGACCGGCCGCCGCCGTGCTGGCCATGCACGACCCGCGCGGCGGCCCGGACGACCTCGTGGTCGGCGTCAATTTTTTCCCGAGCAATGCACCGGGTAAATGGCGACCCGATCCCGTGAGCCGCGATCCGCGCGCGCTCGGCGCGTTGTGGCAAGATGCGACGCCGTTCGTGCTACCCTCGGTTCAACCGTTCCGCCCGCCGCCGCCGCCGGCCCTCGCCAGCGCGGCCTATGCCGCCGCCTTCGAGGACGTGCGCCGGCTCGGCGGCGACGGCGTGCGCACGCCCACCGTGCGCACGCCGTCCCAAACCGTGTCGGGCATTTACTGGTCGTACGAGGGCACCCCGCTGATCGGCGTCGCGCCGCGCCTGTACAAGCAGATCGCGCTGCACATCGGTTCGCGCCGCAATCTGTCCGGCCTGCAGATGGCGCGCATGCTGGCGCTGGTCAACGTGGACATGGCCGACACCTGCCTGGTGGTATGGAAAACCAAGTACGCCGAGCAATTCTGGCGCCCGCTGACGGGCATTCGCGAAGCCTCGCCCGGCGCCAGCCCGACCGGCGTGGGCGACGGCAACCCCGCCACCCGCGCCGATCCGTCCTGGACCCCGCTGGGCGCGCAGGCCAGCAACACCAGCGAGCCGGACTTTACGCCGCCGTTTCCCTCCTATCCGTCCGGCCACGCCAGCTTCGGCGGCGCGCTGTTCCAGACCCTGCGGCGCTTTTACGGGACCGATGCGATCGCGTTTTCCTTCGTTTCCGACGAGTTCAACGGTGTTACGCGCGACAACGAGGGCCGCGTGCGTCCGCGCCTGGTGCGCGGCTTCGGGTCGCTCTCGCAGGCCGAATACGACAACGGCCGCAGCCGCATCTACCTCGGCGTGCATTGGGATGTCGACCGCCACGCCGGGCAGCAGGTCGGGCGCCGCGTGGCCGACGACGTCTTCGAACGCGGCCTCGTGCGTCCGGCGCCGTGACCGCTTGCCGGAAAGGAGAGTACCCATGACGACCCTGGAACTGCTCGGCTTCGGCCCGCGCCAGACGCCCTCGCGCATCGTGTTCAGCGCGCCCGGCCTGCGCCTGCGCTGTTACGGCGCCGGCACGCGGCGCCACCCGCCGCTGCTGATCGTGCCGGCGCCGATCAAGCGCTGCTATGTCTGGCACCTGGCGCCTGGGCACAGCGTGGTGCGCCAGGCGCTCGCGCGCGGCGTCGGGGTGTACCTGATCGAATGGACCGAGCTCCCCGCCCGCGCCGGCATGCCCGGGCTGGCCGATTACGCCGGGCCGCTGATCGACGCCTGCGTCAAGGTCATCCAGCGGCGCAACGCTTGCGTGCAGGTGGCGTTGTTCGGGCATGCGCTGGGCGGCGTCCTGGCCGCGCTGCACAGCGCCTGGCGGCCCGGGCACGTGGCGGCGCTGGCCCTGTTCGAGGCGCCCATTAACGTCGATGGCCTGGCGCCGCTCGTGCGGCTCGTCACCGGCACGGCCTTGCTGGCCAGCTTGCCGTCCGAGCGCGGCCGCCCGCTGCCCGGGTCGCTCCTGAGCGCGATCTTCGCCAACGCCGCGCCCGCTGCGTTCTACGCCGGCCCGGCCATCGATGTTGTGGCCAGCGCGCCGTTTCCCGGCCTGCTCGCGACCCACCTGCGGGTGCGGCGCTGGACGCTCGATAAACTGCCGATGTCGCGTGCATTGTTCGACGACGCGCTCGCGCTGCTGTTCGCGCACAACAGCTTCATGCATGGCGACCTGGTATTGAACGGGACGCGGCTCGATCCGGGCCAGGTGCGCGCGCCGCTGCTCAGTTTGTACCGGCCGCTGAGCGCGCTGGTTCCGCCCGGGGCGGTGCTCGGCTTTCATGAGGCAGCCGGCAGCGCGCACAAGGTGCTGTTGCCCTACCTGGGCGATGTGGGAGTGGCGCTGCAGCATGTCGGCGCGCTGGTGGGCGCCGGCGCGCACCAGCTGGTGTGGCCGCGCGTGTTCGACTGGCTCGAGCGGCTTGGCCCACTGTCTACGGCGAGGGCGCCAGTGGCTCGCTCAGCAAGGCTTCGAGACGCAGGTCGTCGCGGTGGAACATGGCCTGGTCGGCATGACCGCCGACCAGGGCGCGCCAGCCGATGTAGACGCCATAGGCACGCTCGCGCCGGTAGCAAGCCTCGGCCCCGCTCTTGCGGCGCGCCTCGGCCATGAATTGCGCAATCTGGGCCGCGCAATGGGTGGTGATGGCCGCATAGCTGTAAAGGCGCGGCAGGTGCGGCGGCACTGGTGTCATGGTAGCCCCCCGGGCCGGGTCGACAGCGGTTCTGGATCATCCTCGGCAATGCATGCCGGGCCACCATCCCATGACGATGGCCTTATCACCTTGGACCGTGCCGCGCTTTCCGTGTTCCCGCGATGTGCTGGGGGGCGAACCGCGCGCCGCGTCCGGGAATATGACAGGTATGATGCGGAAATGGACTCGAAAATAGCGGATGAGGAACGCATCAACTTCAGCGACCGGCTCAAGACGGCCTTGCTGGCCGCCGGCCTGCCGCTCAAGCCCGCGCCGTTCGTGCGCGCCTTCAACCTGCGCGCCGATGGCGCCGCCGTGACGATCCATGCGGCGCGCAAATGGCTCGCCGGAGAGACCCTTCCCACCCATGAACGCATCCTGATCCTGGCCAGCTGGCTGGGCGTGCATGCCGCCTGGCTGCGCTACGGCGACGCCGAAAACGCCGACCAGTCCTTGTCCACGATTCCGGAAGCGTTGCTCTCGACCGTCGATCTGGCCCTGCTCAAGGATATCGTGTCCCTGCCGGAGTCGACCCAGCAGATCGTGCGCCAGATCGTCGACGCGTTCCTGCGCAATCACCGCAGCGCGGGCCTGCGCTCCGGCAAGCACGGTTCACACCAGTAAACGGTTCGGCTCAGCTTTCGCGCCAGCTTGCCCAGTGACGCGCCAGGTCCGCGTCGCGCCCGGCGACCAGTTCGCCCTTGCCAACCTGGACCAGGCTGGTGCTGAAGGCGCCGTCGGCCTTGATGACCTGGACGAAAGGCGCCATCTCGGCTGCGTGCGAGGTGGCGTTGTCGACGATGAGCAGGCCGTGCGGGCGCAGGACGCGCTTGAGGTCGGCCCACCAGCCCGGATACGCGGCGCGCTCCGAATCGAGGAACACCAGGTCGTAGGCGCCGTCGGGAGCCTGCGCCAGCACCTGGCCGGCTTCGCCTTCGCGCTGGGTGATGACGGCGTCCAGGCCGGAGGCGACAAAATTCATGCGCGCCATCGCCAGCTTGTCGGGCGCCATCTCGATGGTGGTGACCTTGCCGCCCCTGGCGGCCACGGCGTCGGCCAGCCACAAGGTCGAATAGCCGTTCGAGGTACCCACTTCGAGGATCGCGCGCGCGCCCAGCGAATCGATCACGTGGGCCAGGAACTGGCCGGTGCCGCGCGTGATGTTGAGCATGCGGCGCCCGCGCTCGTCGTGGGCGGCGTCGTTGGCTTGGCCGAAGTGTTCGATCTCGCTTAACAGTGCTTGCAGTGCCATGTCCATATTGACAATCCTGACTGGTTGATAACCCGGAAATTATCCCATTTTTCCGCGCGGCTGCGTTGGTCAGCCTGAAATAGTGCAAAAAAATACAGCAAGGCGCCCAGCCGCCGATGCGCAAGGTCAGCGGACCCGGTGCAGGTCGGCGTGACCGTCATGCCGTTCACGGTGATGGTGCTGAACCTGCCTTTCAGCTTGGCCGCGCAGACAAGCGCTTGGCCGGCCCGGTCGTCGTCGTCGTGGCTGCCGCACGTCCGAGGAGCGAGCGCCGTTCCGCCGACATGCTGCGGTCATATTCGACATATATGATCGACAACTTTCCAGCGCATCCACGGAGCCACGCATGTCCACCAGCAGACGCACCTTTCTCAGCCTGGCTTCGGCCGGCGCCGCCAGTACCTTGTTCCCCGACCTGATCCGCGAGGCGCTGGCCGTGCCCGCCAATAACGTTACAGGCACCATCGCCGACGTCGAGCACGTGGTCATCTTCATGCAGGAAAACCGGTCATTCGATCACTATTTCGGCAGCTTTCCGGGCGTGCGCGGCTTCGACGATCCGCGCGCCATCACGCTGCCGAGCGGCAAACCGGTGTGGTACCAGCCGGACGCCGCCGGCAGCCACGTGCTGCCGTTCCACTTCGACGCCAAAAACACCAGCGCGCTCTCGCTCGGCACCGACCATTCGTGGAAAGGCGCGCAAGCGACGTGGCAGGGCTGGGACGCCTGGGTCAAGAAAAAGTCGCCGCAGAGCATGGGTTACTTCGATCGCGGCGATCTGCCGTTCTACTACGCGCTGGCGGACGCCTTTTCCATCTGCGACGCCTACCACTGCTCGATCTTCGGCCCCACCGATCCGAACCGTTTCTATTCGCTGTCGGGCACCAGCCGTGGGCGCATGAACTCCCTGGGCAGCCTGTACAACGTCAACGCGGCCGGCTACTACAACAACGATCCCCGCTACGACAACGTGTCGGCCGCCACCACGGCCAGCGCGCCGGCCTGGCGCACCTACGCCGAGGTGCTCGAAGCGAACGACGTCAGCTGGAAGGTGTACCAGGAATGGGACAATTACGGCGACAACTACCTGGCGTACTTCAGGCAGTTCCGGGTCAACCCCGACGGCAGCCGCCTGTCGCCCGACAGCGCCCTGTACCAGAAGGGCCGCGCGCTCGCGCCCGGCTCGACCGAAGCCAATGCGCGCGGCACCAAGGGTGACTGGATGGTGGCCGACTTCGCCGACGACGTGCGCTACAACCGCCTGCCCAAGGTCTCGTGGATCGTCGCGCCCAACGACTACACCGAGCACTCGCCGAACTCGCCCAACGCCGGCGAAAACCTGACGGCGCGCCTGCTGGCGGCGCTGGTGGCCAATCCGGTGGTGTGGTCCAAGACCGTGTTCCTGCTCACCTACGATGAAAACGATGGTTTCTTTGACCATGTGCCGCCCAACATTCCGCCGCTCGACCCGAGCATGGGCCGCACCACGCTCGCTGACGTCGGCGCCGACGAAAACCTGGCCGGCGTGCCGGTGGGCCTCGGGCCGCGCGTGCCGATGCTGGTCATTTCGCCGTGGAGCCGCGGCGGGCGCGTGTGCTCGCAAGTGTTCGACCACACGTCCAAGCTGCGCTTCCTGGAAGAGTGGCTCACGCTCGGCCTGAAGAAGAACCGCGCCAGCGCCACCCTGGACAATATCTCGCCGTGGCGGCGCGTGGTGTGCGGCGACCTGACCTCGGCCTTCGATTTCAAGTCGCCCAACAGCGCCTGGCCGGCCAGCGTGCCCAAGTCGACCGCGTATGCGCTGGTGTCGGGCAAGCCGTATCCGGCCCCGCCCGCCCGGCAAACCCTGCCGCTGCAGGAACCCTGCAAGACCGTCACCGGCACGCGTCATGCCTGCGCGCTGCCGTATGTGCTGGGCGTACACGCGACGGCGGGCGCCGGCAAGCAGATCGAACTGTCGTTCATCAACAGCGGCAAGGCCGGGGCGGCCTTCATCGTGTATTCGAACGCGCGCGGCGACGGGCCGTGGTACTACACGGTCGAAGCCGGCAAGCGCATCGACCGGGAAACGTGGAACTGGAGCGGGGCGCGCTATCACCTGAGCGTGACCGGCCCCAACGGCTTCCTGCGCGAACTGGCCGGCGCCACGGCGCCCGGCGCGGCCAGGCCGGAAGTGCAGGTCAACTACGACCTGGCCGGCGCCAATGTGCATCTGCTGCTCTCGAACGTGGGCGGCGCGGCCGCCTGCACCTTCACCATGATCGACAATGCCTACGGCGCCGCCGTCTCGACCTATGTGGTGGCGGCCGGGCAGCAGCAAGCGGTGCAGTGCCTGCTGGCCGGCAGCTTCGGCTGGTACGACTACAGCATCGGCTGCGATGCCGATCCAGCGTATCTGCGCCGCGTGGCCGGCCACGTGGACAACGGCGCGCCGGGCCGCACCGATCCGGCCATCGGCGCCAACCGCCGCCGCGTGGTCTTGACGGCCAGCGCTGCGGTGGTGATGCGCGGGGCCAGCGTGAGCGTGACGTACGCAGCGCCGGCCGGCAAGCGCGATCCGAAAAACTGGATCGGCCTGTATCCGGCCAACGCCACGCCGGGCGCCGGCCAGCCTGCGCTGCAATGGGCGACTGTGGCGGCCGCCAACGGCACCCAGGCCTTCGATACGGCCAAGCTGGCGGTGGGCGACTACATGGTCTGGTATTTCCATCAGGGCGGCTACGTGGCGCTGGGCGAGGCGGTGACAGTGAGCGTGACGCAGTTTGCCACCAGCACGCCGGCCATCAAACGCGGCGCGCCGATCGGGTTTACGTTCGCCATTCCCGCCAGCCGGGTCGCCGCCAGGAACTGGATCGGCATTTACCGCGCCGGCACCTCGCCGGGAGCGGGCGGCTCGGCCATCTGGCAGTACGTGGCGCAGGCCGGCGCCAGCGTCACCTTCGACAGCAACAGCCTGGCGCCGGGCGCCTACAGCGCCTGGCTGCTGTACAACGACGGCTACGCCGCGCTGGGCGGGCCGCTGACGATCAACGTCGCCTGATCTATATACTTCACCGGAAGAGCAACCATGTTCGAGCGATTCATACAGACGGCCCTGGCCATCACCCTGCTGGCCGCCGCCGCCGGCGCCACTGCGGGCGTGCTGCGCGTCGAGCAGCGCGCCGCGCTGGCGCAGGCCGGCCAGATTCTCCAGTCCAGCAATTTTGACGACTTCGGGGCCGGCTATCACTTCCCCGGCAGCGGTTTCACGCGCGGCGGGGTGCGCTACAACTCGGCCGAAAACCTGGTCGTGGGCGGCGGCACGGGGTTTTCCATCGGCCAGTCGCGGCCGGTGATGTCGAACGAGTACTGGTCGCCGATCGAAGGCAGCATCGGCGCCGACCTGCCTTACACCCTGTTCGGCTTCGACGCGGCGGTGACGGGCGGCAGCGTCGACGTCATCCTGGCGACCAATCTGGGCAGCTACCTGTTCGACGGCCTGCTGCTGCAGGACGGATTGGCGGGGCTGGACTTCCTCGGCTTCCAGGCTACCGGGGGCGAGTATTTTACCGGCTTCGCGCTGCGCAGCATGGGTGAGGGCTACCTGGCCGGCATCACCAACGTGGCGCTGGGCGAGGCGCGCACGGCGTTGCCGGAACCGGGCGCCTTGGGCTTGCTGCTGATCGGGCTGGGCCTGCTGCTGGGAAGGGTGCGCGGCTTTACAGGCACGCCGCTTTTCCATTAAACCCGGATGGCCGCAGCGCTACGCGGCCATGTTTTCGGACCAGTCCACCTGGAGTACCTCCCCCAAATGGTCGTGGGCGGCGGCATGCGCCTTGCCATCACCGGCCCCAACGGCTGCGGCAAGACCAGCTTGCTGCGCATGTTCGCCGGCACGCTGGCGCCGTTGTCCGGCGCCTGCCGCGTGCTGGCGCCGCACGCCTGGCTCGACCAGCACGCCAGCGCGTCGCTGGCGCCGGAGCGCAGCGTGCTCGAGCACCTGGCCGCGCTCGGGTCCACGCTCCCGGTGAGCGACCTGCGCAGCCGCCTGGCCTTGCTGGGACTGGCTGCGGCGCAGGTCGCTGCGCCGCTGTCGCGCCTGAGCGGGGGTGAACGGCTCAAGGCGGCGCTGGCGTGTGCGCTGTGGCGGGGCCAACCGGCGCGCCCGCTGCTGCTCGACGAGCCCACCAATCACCTCGACCTGGCCTCGGTGCGTGCGCTCGAAGAGGCGCTGCAGGCGTAGCGGGGCGCGCTGGCGGTGGTGTCGCACGATGCGCGCTTCCTGGCCAGCCTGGGGCTCACGCACAGCCTGGCGTGGAGCGCGGCGGGCTGGCGCCTGCGCGCGCTGGACTGAGGCGGGCGAGGAGGGGCGTCAACAAAAACACGGGCGGCGCGTTGGTGGTTATGATGGCGGCGGAGCGTTGCTCCGACTTCGCGTCAACCCTTGACAAGACCAACAAACACGACAAAACAATGAAAAAAATCACCACCCGGCTGGCGACGCTGGACGACATCGACCCGCTCGCCACCTTGTTCGACGCTTACCGCCAGTTTTATGCGCTGGACCCGGACCTGGCCCTGTCGCGCCAGTTCATCCTCGACCGCATGCTGGGCCACGAATCGGTGCTGCTCATCGCCGAAGATGAAACGCGTACGCCCGCCGGCTTTTGCCAGATGTACCCGACCTTCTGCTCGCTGGCCGCCGCGCCCATCTACGCCCTGTACGACCTGTTCGTGCTGCCCGAGGCGCGCCATCTCGGCGCCGGCCGCGCCCTGATGCTGGCGGCCGAAGCGCACGCCCTGCGCAACGGCGCCGTGCGGCTCGACCTGACCACCGCCAAGACCAACCTGGCGGCCCAGGGCCTGTACAAGGGGCTCGGCTGGAAGCGCGACGATATCTTCTATGCATACAGCAAAACCCTGGCCGCATAGCTTGATCTGGCACAAGGTCAGGCGAACAATTTTTCACCCATTGCGGAGCAAGGTCAAACAGGCGTACATTAGCGTCTTCATAAGCTTGATCAGGAGATCAGCAATGGGTTCCAGTAAATTTTTACGTTTGAGTTTGCTTGCCGCTGCCGCCCTCGGCGTGGCCGCCGTTCCCGTGGCGGCGCGCGCCGACGAAACCTGCAATTCGCCCTACATGTCGGGCCTGATCAAGGGGCAGGAAGATTACCTGTATGTCTGGACCCTGGGCGTGAAGGGCGTGGGCGACGGTTTCGACAAGATGGTCACGCTGGACGTCAATCCGGCCTCGAAAAAGTTCGGCCAGGTGGTCGCCCAGGTATCGGTCGGCAAGCGCGGCGAGGCCCATCACATGGGCTTTACGGACGACCGCCGCTTTCTCTGGGCCGGCGGGCTGGACGACAGCAAGATCTACGTGTTCGACGTGCATACCGATCCGGCCAGGCCGAAGCTGGTGAAAACGATCGACGACTTCGCCAAGCGCTCGGGCTATGTCGGCCCGCACACCTTCTACGCGCTGCCGGGCCGCATGCTGATCGGCGCGCTGTCGAACGACAAGGACCGCGGCGGCGTGACCGGCATGGCGGTCTACAACAGCAAGGGCGACTTCATCGCCAAGCACGCCATGCCGACCACGAGCGGCGGCGACGGCTACGGCTACGATATCGCGATCAGCCCGAGCAAGAACGCGATGCTGAGCTCGAGTTTCACGGGCGCGGTCAATTACATGACCGATCTCGGCAAGCTGATCAAGGATCCGGCGGCGATGAAGCAGTTCGGCAACACCATGGTGATGTGGAACCTGAAATCGATGCAGCCCGAAAAAGTGCTGAACGTGCCTGGCGCGCCGCTCGAAATCCGCTGGTCGCTCAAGGAAGGCGACGAGTGGGCCATCACCGCCACCGCGCTGACCTCGAAGATCTGGCTGGTCAAGAAAGATGCGGCCGGCGCCTGGCAAGCCAAGGAAGTGGCCACCATCGGCGACCCGGCCAAGGTGCCGCTGCCGGTCGACCTGTCGATCACGGCCGATGGCAAGGGCTTGTGGGTCAACACCTTCATGGATGGCACCACGCATTATTTTGACATCAGCAATCCGGAAGCCCCGAAAGAAACCTATTCCAAGCGCACCGGTTCGCAGGTGAACATGGTCTCGCAAAGCTGGGACGGCAAGCGCCTGTACATCAGCAGTTCGCTGCTGGCCAACTGGGACAAGAAGGGCGCCGACGACGAGCAGTTCGTCAAGCTGTTCGCCTGGGATGGCAAGGAACTGAAAGAAACCTTCAAGGTCGACTTCGCCAAGCTGAAACTGGGCCGCGCGCACCACATGAAGTTCGGCGCCGCTCCCGGCCGCGCCAGCGCCGATGCGGGGCAGGGCGCGCCGCAGCCCGTCGTGCGCGTGGCGGGCCGCTGACTTGGGCCTGCCGGCATGGGCGCTGGCGCTGGCGGTGCTGACGCCGCCAGCGAGCGCGGCGCCGGCGCAGTTCGCGCTGCCGGCGCCGGGCGCCTACAAGCTCGAACGCATCCACAAGGCGCCCGACGGCATTGTGCTCGACAGCGATGGCAGCCGTCACCGCTTGTCGGAATTTACCACCGGTAAAGTCACGCTGTTTTCCCTGATCTACACCTACTGCACCGACGCCAAGGGTTGCCCGCTGGCGTACGAAACCTTGCACAGCTTGAAGAAAATCCTGGGTCAGGACCCGTACACGCGCGACAAGGTGCGCTTTGTGAGCATGAGTTTCGATCCCGCTTACGATACGCCGCCGGCCATGCGCAGCTACGGCGGGCTTGATGCGCGCGAGCGCGGCGGGGTCGACTGGCGCTTCCTGACCAGCCGCTCGAACGCCGAGCTCGCGCCCATCCTGGACGGCTTCGGCCAGGATGTGTCGGTGGCCGCCGGGCGCGCGCCGGGGCAGCGCGCGCCGACCCTGTCGCACCTGCTCAAGGTGTATCTGATCGATGCCAGCGGCACCGTGCGCGAAATCTATTCCACTTCCTTTCTTCAGCCCGGCGTGGTGCTGAACGACATCCGTACGCTGCTGCTCGAACAAAAAAGCAAGTCTTGATGTGAACGCGTCGCTGCGCCGGGCAGTCCGGAAAATTTCGCGGAAATTTTCAACCAGTATTTCCCCGATATCCTGGCGGGAGATTTTTCGCTATTGTCGGACAATGAACGGCTTGGGGAGGTTTTTTGGGTCTTGTTAATGGATGCGATGGATCTCGATGACGGCGACCCGGTGAAAATCAAGATGGCGGCGTGGGATATCACCTGGCTCGATGATCTGAAAAGAAGGCAAGAAGGAGGGCGCTGGACGGCAAAACAGGAGGAAAGCAGTATCAGGGCGAACATGGCAGACAGGTTCCTCAGTCGGCCAGTTGCGCCAACATGGACCAGCGCGCCGCCGATAGCGCGACCGGCTGATCAGCCGCCCCGCGTCGCCGAGCAGCCTATTCAGGAGGGCGCCTCCATGGACACCGCCGTCACGTATTACCAACGCATTCCATTGTCGCGAGACAAGCCCTCGGTCGTCTACAAGTTTTACAGCGATACGGCGCGCGCGCCCGAACGTTACTCGCCTCCCGATGGGTGGGTTCCTGACAAGAATCTGTATCTTCGCCTGATGTCCGGCGTCATCGACGCATCCGACATTGTCAGCGAAAGGGAGGCTTTGCAAATCATGAAGGACCTCGACGGAGAGTACTAATACCCGCCCAAAAAAGGTGGTGTCGTGGTCCGCGTCGCGCGGCCGGTCAAGGCGCTTGTTCGCGGTCACGCTCTGATCGCCAAGGCATTGGTCGATGGACCATGCGGGGCAGGCCGGGACCCCGGCTACGGCAAAGTCGCGCCTGTTCAAGGAGAATCTGGCGTACTCCGGCAGCACCGTGCGCCAGCCCGGTTCCACTTCTTTTCTTCTGTCCCCCAGGGTGCTGAACCTATCCGCAGGCTGCTGCTCAAGGGCATGTGTACGCCGCGAGGGCGTATTTACTTATTGCAGTCAGAGTGTTTTGTCAATTTCCAAAAATACATAAAAAATGATTAAAAGCACTGAATTGGGCATGTCACATAGTTTCTTTTAAGAAATCCCAGTGCGCCGCACGCTCTTGTCGTCCGTGCAAGGGGCCGATGCAAAAATTGCTCTCTCATAGGGGGAAATCCCTTGCATCGCAGGCGAGGAGGATACGCCGGTGCCGTATGTACCCGCCTATGAAAAAGCAAACTCCCTGCAAAAATTTCCAAGTAGAAATATCTAGAATGTTGACTCTATGCGCACAGACTTGTCGGTGTTGCATTTTTGTCTCATTTCCATTAAGCACTTTGTAAGATGTTGTTTGTATGAATATAATGTCGTCGCGCAAGAAAAGTGTTGTCTTTGCATCCATGTCGTTGCTCCGTAGTCCGCCTTTTCCACCGCGCCGTTCCCGTCCGATTCCCAATCGCAGTCAGCGATGCCGCGTGCATTGCGGGCGATTTATTGCCCGCATTCTCAATTGATGAAGCCAATCATGTTTAAAAGTGCCTTGCCCATGTTGAAGTCCCGATCATCGTCCGTGTTTGCCGGCCTGCTCCGGGTGGCGGCGATCGCCTTGCTCGGCCTGCCATTGCAGGCCGCCGCTGTCGATATGCTGGTGTCGCGCCTGACCGACACGCCGGATCCGGCCGTGCGCGGCGGCACGATTGTGTATTCCGCCTCGGTGACCAACAACACCAGCGACATCGCCAACGACGTCAAGATCGTGTTCACGCTCGATCCGCAGACCAGCTTCGTGTCGGTGAGCGATAACGCCTGCGTGTACGCTGCCGGGACCAACAAGGTCACCTGTAGTTACGCCACGGTGGCGGGCGATGGCGCCGGCGCGGGAACCGCCGACCTCAAGGATATCGACCTGACCGTGCGCACCCTCGCTGGCGCCGGCCAGACGGTCAGCATGCTGGCGGCGGTGAGCACGAGCGATCCGGACAGCAACGCCGGCAACAATTCGCTGTCCCAGCTGACCACCATCGACAACGGCGCCGACCTGGCGCTGGTCCTGAGCGGTTCGCCCGGCAGCCTGATGGCCAGCGGCACCCTGGTGTACAGCGCCAACCTGACCAATAACGGTCCGGATACGGCCGGCGCCACCAAGGCCACCTTCACCCTGAGCCCGAACCTGAGCTACCAGAGCGCGGCCGGTTCCGGCTGGTCGTGCGGCGCGGCGGGGCAGGTGGTGACGTGTACCAGGCCGAGCGCGGCCAAGGGCGCCTTGCCGCTCATTACCATCAACACCAAGGCGACCGGCACCACCACCGGCACCATCACCACCACTGGCGTGGTCACCATCAGCGGCAGCGCGACCGACTTCAACAACAGCAACGACGCGTCCTCGGTCAACACCATCATCACCGTGGGAACCGACCTGGCCGTGACCAAGACCGTCTCGCAAGGCCTGGTCGGCAGCGGCCAGCCAGTCAGCTTCACCCTGGCGCCACGCAACCTGGGCCCGATGACGGCCACGAACGTGGTGGTCAGCGACAGCGTGCCCGCCGGCTTTGTCGTGATCGGCGCCACCGGCACCGGCTGGACCTGCACCGTCAACGGCCAGAACGTCAGCTGCACCCGCCCGAGCTATGCCGTCGGTGCCGCACAGGACATCGTCATCAGCGCCACTGCGCCGAGCGTGCAGGCGCAGACCAGCGCGACCAATACCGCCAGCATCGGCAGCGACACGCCGGATGGCGACACCAGCAACAACAGCGGCTCGGTCAATATCAGCATCGTGCCGGACGGCATCGACCTGTCGATCACCAAGACCAAGACCCCGAACCCGGTTGCCCAGGGCGGCAATATGGTCAGCACCATGCGCGTGACCAACCAGGGTCCGGGCGCGGCGCTTGCCGGTGAAGTCAAGATCGTCGACACCTTGCCGGTGGGCGAAACCTTCGTCGGCGCCAGCGGCGCCAACTGGACCTGCGCGCCGCAAGCCGGCCAGGACATCAGCTGTACCTACAACCTGCCGCTGGCACTCAATGCGCAGACCTCGAACCTGGTCCTGAGCACCACCGCGACCGTCGCCGGCACCCTGACCAATACCGCCTGCGCGGCCTACACCGACAGCATTGGCGCCAAGATCGACCCGATCGCCGCGAATAACTGCGTCAGCGCGACCTCGCAATCGACCCAGACCCCCAACGCCGCCGATCTGCAGCTGACCAAGACGGCCGCCCCGGGCACCCTCAACTGGAACGCGCCGACCATCAGCTACACCCTGACCATCACCAATGCCGGTCCGGGCGAATCGACCAACGTGGTACTGTCCGACCCGATTCCTGGCTACATTCCCAACAAAACCGTGGTGAACGCGGCCAAGAGCGGCGGCACCAGTCCGGCGGGCTTCACCTGCACCCCGGGCGCGATGGTGACCTGTTTCCTGAGCAGCGGCACGATGGCGCTCGGCTCCAGCGTGGAAATCACCGTGACGGTCACGCGTCCCCTGCTCGACAGTAGTGGCCAGCCCGGCAACAAATGGGTGAACGCGGCCAGCGTACGTTCCAACGCACAGGGCGATCCGGTTCCGGCGAATAACGTCGCTACCGCCGACGTGCAAGTCGACCCGGTCGCCGACGTGAGCGTCGTCAACACCGTGACCCCTGGCTCGGTAGCGGCCGGCACCAACGCCACCTATGTGATGACGATCAATAACAATGGCCCGTCGAGCGCGAACGGCGTCACCATCACCGATGTGTTCACGATTCCCGAAGGCTCGATGAGCGTGCTGTCGGTCAGTGCCAGCAACGGCGGCGTATGCCAGCCTTACGATCCGGCCACCCGGACCATCAGCTGCGCCATGGGCAATATGGACTCCGGCGCGACCCGCACGATCACGGTCGTGACGCGTCCCGACTACATGGACAACCAGCCGAATCCGCGCACCATCGGCAGCACCGCCACGGTCGCAACGACCAGCAACGACAGCGACATGGGCAACAACACCTCGTCGAACACGCTGGCAGTCACCCCGGCCACGCTCGACCTGCTGGTCAACAACACCGACAACGTCGATCCGATGGGCTTCGTGCCTGGCGGCGCCGCCTTCCCGGACAACGTGGTCACCTACCGCAACGCCATCACCAACCGTGGTCCCTCGGTCGCCACCCACCTCAAGCTGAGCTATGTCATGAAGCCGCCTGCCGGCAAGACCATGACCTTCCTGGGCGGTAAACTGCTGCCGGATGGACAGGCGTATGCCAATTACTGCAACCAGGTGAACACCCAGGTAACGGGGCCGGCGCAGATGACGGTGAGCTGTAATTTCCCGACTTCCGATATCCTGATGGGCAACAATGCCAGCACCGACCTGTACCTCGACTTCCGCGTCGACAGCCAGCCGACCGGCTCGGGCGACACTTACCAGTCGACGGTCACGGTCTCCTCGCGCGAACCGGAAGCGCTGACGCCGAACAACTCGGCCGACCAGAGCACCACCATCAAGATGCGGGTCGACCTGAAGATGTCCAAGGCCGCCTTCGCCTGGAACGGCGCCGCCAATGTTGGCGCCACGGCAGTGCAGCTGCGCCAGCCATTCTTCTGGGTTTTGACCCTGAACAACGCCGGTCCGGGCAACAGCAACGGCACCGTGATCAATGACGTGCTGCCGGCCGGCCTGACGGTCTACACCGGCGGTGCGACCGCGCCGTACAACGCGGCGCCGTACAACGCGGGCCTGACCTGGAGCACCAACAACGCGGCGCCGACCAGCGGCACCTGCGCCGGCGCCGGCGCCACGATCAACTGCAACCTCGGCTTGCTCGAAGCGAACAAGTCGGCCACCGTGCGCATTCCGGTGATCGCCACCGTCGTCAACCCGGCGCTGGAAAACTGCGGCACCGCCACCACCAGTGACGTCGAACGCACCGCCGTCGACAACCGCGGCTGCGCCACGGTTGCCGTGCAGCCTTCCTCGATCGCCGGCGTCGTGTACGAAGACAGCAACAACGACGCCGTCAAGGCGGCGGGCGAAACCGGCATTACCGGCGTCACCCTGCGCCTGGACGGTAGCGATATCTACGGCAATGCCGTGGCCAACGTCACCACCGTCACCACCGCCGGCGGCGCTTATGTATTCAATAACCTCTCGCCAGGCACCTACAAGGTCACCGAAGTCCAGCCGGCGACCTACCTCGACGGCAAGGATGCCGCCGGCACCGCCGCTGGCACCGCCAGCGACGCCACCGCCGACGAGATCAGCAACATCGTGCTGCCGGCCAGCACCAACGCCACCGGCTACCTGTTCGGCGAACTGAAACCGGCGAGCCTGTCGGGCTTCGTCTTCGTCGACCTCGACAAGGACGCCGTGCGCGACGTGACCGGCATTCCGGCAACCGATGAGAGCGCCGGCGTGACCAGCGTCACCATGACCCTCTCGGGCAACGACGACTTCGGCCCGGTGAACGCCACCGTGCAGACCGGCGTTAACGGTTCGTACAGCTTCGCCAACCTGCGCCCCGGTACCTACCAGGTGGTGCAGCAGACCCTGTCGGGCGTGACCCATACCGGCATGACCATCGGCAGCAAGGGCGGCAACGACGGCGCCACCGTGCTGGCCGCGAATACCCCGGTACTCGGCCTCTCCAAGCGCAGCATCGGCAACGTGGTGCTCGCTTCGGGCGACGCCGCCATCAACAACAATTTCGGCGAAACCGGCCAGGGCCTGGGCGGCGCCGTGTATGCCGACCTGAACAACAATGGCGTCAAGGATGCGGGCGAACCCGGCATTCCGGGCGTGCAAGTGACCCTGTCGGGCAATACCTCGACCGGCGCCAGCGTGTGCGTCGAAATCTCGCCGAACCCATGCACCATCGTCACCGACAGCAACGGCAGCTACAGCTTCACCGGCCTGCCATCGAGCGACGCCACCGGCTACGTGCTGGCCGAGCAAAGCCAGGCCACAGCGCCACTGTCGAACTACGCCGACGGCATCGACGCGGTCGGCACCGTCAACGGCGTGCCGCGCGGCAGCATGACGAACGACAAGTTCAGCGGCATCGTGATCGGCACCGGCCAGTTCGGCAGCAACTACAATTTCGGCGAATCGACGGCCGCCCTGTCGGGCAAGGTCTATCTGGACGCCGACCGCAGCGACACCTTCAATGGCGCCGACACCCCGTTGCCG
The DNA here is from genome assembly GCF_011682185.1 of Massilia genomosp. 1. NCBI lineage: Bacteria > Pseudomonadati > Pseudomonadota > Betaproteobacteria > Burkholderiales > Oxalobacteraceae > Massilia > Massilia genomosp. 1. The sequence continues at coordinate 18,247 of NZ_WHJF01000055.1, read as the reverse complement.
AACGTGACCGTGACCCTGTCGGGCACCACCGCGACCGGTGCGAATGTGTGTACCATCATCAGCACCTGCGTCGGCCAGACCGACGCCAACGGGAACTACAGCTTCACCGGCCTGCCGGCCAGCAATGGCGCCGGCTACACCGTCGTCGAAACCCAGCCGGTCGACTTCATGGACGCCACCAACACGCTCGGCACCGGCGCCGCCGTGCCCGGCAACCTGGGCGTGATCGGCGACAGCGCCTTCAATGGCGTGGTGCTCACCGCCGGCCAGAAGGGCATCAACTACCTGTTCGGTGAAGCCACCGGCAAACTGAGCGGCTTTGTGTATGCCGACAAGAACAACAACGGCGTCATGGACGCCGGCGAAGACGGTATCGGCGGCGTCTCCCTGGCCTTGAGCGGCACGGCGGCCAGCGGCGGCAACGCCTGCGGCGCGCCGACCTGCACGGCCACCACCAACCCCGACGGTTCGTACAGCTTCAGCTTCCTGCGCAACGCCAACGGCGCCGGCTACACCGTCACCGAAACCCAGCCTGCCGCTTACCTGGACGGCATCACCCGCAAGGGCAAGGTCGGCGCCGCGCCGTGCGCGGCCTGCGTCGACAATGTGGCCAACGTGATCGGCACCATCGCCTACGTGGTGGAAAAGACCCACAGCGACTTTAACTTCGGCGAACTGCTGCCGGCCAGCGTGAGCGGTGTTGTCTACGCGGACAGCAACCAGAATGCCTCGCTCGACAAGGATGAACAGATTGCCGGCGTGAGCGTCACCCTGACCGGCTTTGACGACCACGGCGCGGCCGTCAGCCTGAGCACGACCACCGCGGCCGATGGCAGCTACCGTTTCGACAAGCTGCGTCCGAGCAGCGGCGCCGGTTACACCGTGACCGAAACCCATCCGGCCGGCTTTAACGATTTCCCTGGCAATACCGGCTCGCAGCCGGGCACCATTGGCGCTGTCGCGACCGGCGTAGCCGTACCGAACAGCATCAGCGGCTTGCAACTGGTGCAGGGCGACGCCGCCGTAAACTACAATTTCCGCGAAATCGGCGCCAGCATTGCCGGCGCCGTCTACTTCGACGTCAACAACAACGGCGTGCGCGACAGCACCGAGCCGCCATTCCCTGGCGTCACCGTGCGCCTGGTCGGCCCGACCCCGCGTACCGCGGTCACCGGCGCCGATGGCAGCTTCCTGTTCACCGGCCTGATGGCGGGCAACTACAGCATCGTCGAAACCCAGCCGAACGGCGTGGACGATGGCCGCGATACGGCCGGCTCGCTCGGCGGCACCATCAACGCCCCGAAAAACAGCATCGTCGGCATTAACCTGACGCCAGGCGCGGCAGGCGTAAACTATCTGTTTGGCGAGCGCAATGCGCCTGGCGCCAACGGTTCGCTGGCCGGTACCGTGTATGTGGACGCCAATAAAGATGGCAAGCGCGACAGCGGCGAGCAATTGCTGGCCGGCGTCACCCTGACCCTTACCGGCGTCGATGCCAAAGGCGCCCCGGTCACCATGACCGCGCAAACGGACAGCAACGGACACTACCTGTTCCCGTTCCTGATCCCTGGCGACTACAACCTGGCCGAAACCCAGCCAGCCAAGTGGTCCGATTTCGAGGCTGCGAGCGGCACCAAAATCGGTACCCTGGGCGGCGGCGCGGCCGGCCTGAACGCGGTCACCGCGATCCGGATTCCTGCCGCCGGCGGCGCGGCAACCGGTTACGACTTCCGCGAGTTCGATCCGAACGTGGTCGTCGGTCCGGCCAAGCTCGGCGGTCATGTCTACGTCGACGGCAACAAGAATGCCAAGCGCGAGCCGGGCGAAGCCCTGGCCGGCGTGACCGTCACCCTGACCGGTGTCGACGCCAAAGGCGTGCCGATTCCCGCACGCACCACCCAGACGGGCGCCGACGGCAGCTATCTGTTCGAGAACCTGGTTCCGGGCACCTACACCGTGGTCGAAACCCAGCCGGCCGCTTATGGCGAATTCCCGACCAACACCGGCAGCGCCATCGGCAGCGCCGGCGGCACCCTGGACGCGGGTCCGAACAAGACCACGGCCATCGTGATCGCCAGCGGCACCGATGCGCAAGACTACGATTTCCGCGAAGTGGGCGCCAGCCTGGCGGGCGTGGTGTACCGCGACGACAACCATAACGGCGTGCAAGACGCGGGCGAGCCTGGCATTGCCGGCGTGCCGGTCAGCGCAGTCGGCAGCAAGGGCGAAGCAGGGCGCGCCACCACCGGCGACGATGGCCGCTTCCTGATCGTCGGGCTTCCAGCGGACACCTACAGCCTGGTGGAAACCCATCCGGCCGCCTATATCGACGGCAAGGAAACCGCCGGCAAGATCGACGGCGCCGTGGCAGGCACGGTCGACAACAGCGGCTTCGACGCGAGCGCGCCGAAGAACAGCATCGGCGCGATCAAGCTGGGCGTGGCGCAAAACGGCGTGGATTACCTGTTCGGCGAACGCCGCGCACGCCTGGAAGGCTATGTGTATGTGGACGCCAACAACAACGGCCAGATGGACGCGGGCGAAACTCCGTTGCCGGGCGTACACGTGACGATGACGGGTGGCGAGAACTGCGCGCAAGGATGCGTGGCCGTCACCGGCGTCGATGGCAAGTATGTGTTCGAGAACCTGGTTCCCGGCCGCTACACCCTGCTTGAAACGCAAACCGACCTGCCGACCTCGAAATACATGGATGGCAAGGAAACCGCTGGCGTCGCAGGCGGCCTTGTGGACAACAGCAGCTTCGGCACCGCGCCGTCGCAAAACACGATCGCGCAGATCGACGTCACCAGCGACAAGCTGGCGGCCAACAACGGCGTGATCGGCGGCAACCTGTTCGGCGAGCGCGTGCGTCCGGGTCCTGAAGTCAAGGCCCCGATCATCAGCGGCTATGTCTGGCTCGATCATGACCATACGCGGACCCGTCCGAACAACCACGAAGGCGTGAAGGACTGGACCGTGACCCTGACACAGAACGGCAAACCGATCTGCACGGTCAAGAGCGATGCGAGCGGTTTCTACCAGTTCGACAACCTGCGTTGCCCTGGCTACGAAGGCACGGGCTTGCCGACCGGTCCCGGCTTCGAGATCCGCTTCACCAAGGATGGCAATGGCATGCCGAACGTTCCGACTTCGGCCGGTAACGCGGGCAAGCCGGCCGCTGGCGTGATCCGCGACATCACCTTGCTTGATAACAGCGACATCACCGAGCAGAACCTGCCGCTCAACCCGTCGGGCGTGGTGTACGACAGCGTGACCCGTCAACCGGTGCGTGGCGCGGTTGTCAGCGTCAGCGGTCCGGCTGGTTTCGATCCGGCGCGTCACTTGCTGGGTGGCCTGGAAGCGATCAAGCAGACCACCGGCAGCGATGGTGTGTACCAGTTCGTCCTGCTGAATAACTTCCCGGCAGGCACTTACAAGCTGGCGATCACCGGCTACCCGGTTGCTTATGTACCGGCTGAATCGACGAAGATTCCGTCGTGCCAGGGTGCGGCCTCGGTCATGGCCAACCCGAATCCGGCGCTGATCCAGAAGTCCGACACCGCCCCGGCATCCGGCGTGACCCTGCACAAGCCGAACGCTTGCGTCGGCGCGGTACCGGGCGGTGCGGACACCACCCAGTACTACTATACCTTCACGGTCGGCGCCGATGGCGCGCCGATCCTGAACAACCACTTGCCGATCGACAAAATCGAAGCGGCTGGCCTGGCGCTGACCAAAACCGGCGACAAGCAGCAGCTCGAATTTGGCGAAAGCCTGCTGTACACCCTGACCGTGCGCCAGACCAGCGGCACCGCGGTAGCACAGGCAACGGTGCGCGACAGCCTGCCGGCCGGATTCTCGCTGGTGCCTGGCACCGTCAAGGTCGATGGCAAGCCGGTGGCCGATCCGGCCGTGGTGGCGGGTCCCGTACTGGCCTTCAACCTGGGTCCTTTGGCCAGCAACAAGCAAGCGGTACTGACCTACCGCCTGCGCGCCGGCGTCGGCAGCCTGCAGGGCGACGGCATCAACCGCGCGATTGCATATGCCTGCAACGTGGCCAGCGGCTGCGTCACGCCGGGCTCGTACCAGCCGGTGCCGGACGCTTACCCGTCCAACCGCGCCGAGTACAAGGTGCGCCTGAGCGGTGGCGTGTTCACAAGCCAAGCATGCGTCGCCGGCAAGGTATTCGTCGACTGCAACGCTAACTCGGTGCAGGACAGCGAAGAGCTGGGCATTCCAGGTGTGCGTTTGTACATGGAAGACGGCACCTCGTTCACCACCGATGTGGAAGGCAAGTACAGCTACTGCGGCTTGAGCCCGAAATCGCACGTGATCAAGGCCGACAGCTTGACCCTGCCACGCGGCAGCCGCCTGACCACGACCAGCAACCGCAACCTGGGCGACGCCAACAGCATCTGGCTGGACGCGAAGAATGGCGAGCTGCTGCGCGCCGACTTTGCCGAGGGTTCGTGCTCGGCGCCGGTCATCGAGCAGTTGAAAGCCCGTCGCAGCCAGGGTGGCACGCGCGCGCCGGAAACGGAAGCCGTTCGCCTGCCGGGCCTGAAGTTCGACAGCAAAGCCCCTGCCGCGCCGCGGCAGGCGACCGACAGCGCCAACCAGGAACTGGTCAAGCCACGCCAGGGAGCAATCCCTGCCGGCGCGGGAGAAGCCCGTGCGCAATAAGCAACCATCCCGCCTGGCACAGATGAACATCATGACGAACAAAAAACTTCTTCTTATTCAACGCAGCGGCACCGGTCGCCTGCTGGCGGGCGCGCTGGCAGTCGCCTGCGCTTTCCCGAACGCCGGCGCCCAGGTGCTGCCATCGGCCCCGGCTGACGCTGGTTTGCGCGCCCAGATGGCGGCGCCGCAACTCTGGAGCGGGCGTCTTGACGCCAGCGCCAAGGTGGCGCGCATCCTGGTCGAAACCGACCGCGACGGCGTGCCGGCCGACGGCCAGTCGCCTGTGCGCGTGAGCGTACAGGTGCTGGGCGAAGATGGCCAGCCGCTGGCGGACGACGCGCTGCTGACCCTGGAAGCGTCGGCCGGCCGCATCTTGCTCGACGGTGCCGCCACCGATGCCCTGGGTCCGCAAAACGGCGACGCCAACAAGGTCACGCCCGGCATGCAGCTGCGCGTGAAGAACGGCAAGGCGCAGTTCCGCTTGCTGGCCCCGGCCGCCGCGCAGGAAGTCTTGCTGCGCGTGGACGGTGGCAAGATCAGCACCCAGGGCGTGATCAGCTTTGTCCCGGAACTGCGCCAGATGCTGGCGGTGGGCCTGATCGAAGGCGTGATTGCCAAGCGCAACCTGAACGCTGGCGACCTGGCGCCGGCACGCTTTAACGATGGTTTCGAGCAAGACATCACGCGCTGGAGCCGCCAGTTCAACAGCGGCAAGGCGAATGCCAGCGCCCGTTCCGCGTTCTTTGTCAAAGGCACCATCCTCGGCAGCAAGCTGTTGACGGCCGCCTACGATTCGGACCAGCAGACCCGCGAAAAGCTGCAGCGCGACATCAACCCGAACGAGTTCTACCCGGTCTACGGCGACAGCGCCACGACCGCGTTCGACGCCCGCTCGGCCGGCCGCCTGTACGTGCGCGTGGACGACAAGAAGAGCTACGTGCTGTACGGCGACTTTTCGACCAGCGAAGGCAGCATGTCGTCTGTGCCGGGTCCGAACGTCGGCCTGGAAGCGCGCAAGCTCGGCCAGTACCAGCGCACCGCCACCGGCCTGCGCGGCAACTGGGATGGTACACGCGGCAAGCTGGGCGGCTTTGCCTTCCACGACAATGCCAAGCAGGTGATCGAAGAATACCGCGCCAACGGCAGCTCCGGTCCTTTCGCCGTGCGCAACAATGGCGCGCTGACCAATTCCGAGCGCGTCGAACTGATCGTGCGCGACAAGAACCAGACCGACCTGGTCAAGCAAGTCACGCCCATGCGCCGCCTGGAAGACTACAGCTTCGAGCCATTTTCGGGCCGCATCCTGTTCAAGCAGGCCGTGCCGTCGGTCACGCCCGAAGGCGATCCGCAATCGATCCGCGTGACCTACGAGGTGGAGCAGGGCGGCGACGATTTCTGGGTGATGGGCATCGACGGCGAATACCGCCTGAACGACAGCATCAGCGTCGGCATGGCGTCCGTCGACGACAAGAATCCGCAGTCGCCATACCGCTTGCACAGCGTGAACGCGACCGTGAAACTGGCGCCAGGCACCAGTTTCGTGGCCGAATTCGCCCAGAGCGAATCGACCACCTACAGCGCCAACGGCCAGGTGTTTACCACGCCGAGCGGGCAGGCGGGCGAGTTGTCGCGTTCGGCGACGGGCCAGGCCGCGCGTGTGGCCCTGTCGCACAAGGGCGAGACGGTCGAGGCGCGAGCCTGGTGGCAGCGCGCCGACGACGAATTCAACAACACCGCGGCCGGCATCAGCCCCGGTCACAGCGACGCCGGCGTCAATATCAGCGCCAGGTTCACGTCCACCACCACGGCCTACGCGAGCGCGCTGCAAAGCCGCGACCAGCAAGTGGTTGCCCAGCGCGACGCCGTGCGCGTCGGCATGCTGTGGAAAGCCGATCCGCGCCTGACGCTCGACTTCTCCCTGCAACACATGAAGGAAGAAGGCGAACTGCGCAACCAGCTTGGCATGGCCAGCAACACGGGCGTGGTCTCGAACGCCAACGGACTCAATCCGAGCGGCGGCTTCTTCGGCTTCGGCAACACCAACAGCGCGATCAGCCCGGTCAACGGCGGCGCCATCACCACTTTCGCCCCGGTGGGCGCGACCACCGCGCCGGGTACGCGCGGTACCCTGGACGCCAACACGGTCGCCATCGGCGCCCAGTACAAGGCCACCGACTTGCTCAGCCTGACGGCCGTGGTCGAACATGGCGTGTCGGACAGCAAGCAGAAACGTTACGAACTCGGTGCGCAGTATCAATTGTCCGAGCGCAGCCGTGCGTATGCCCGCTATGAAAACCAGACCGGCCTGGCCTCGCGCTATGCCTTGAATCCCGCCGAGAAGAGCAACGCGTTTGTCGCCGGGGTTGAATCGACCTACCTGCCGGGCGCCAGCATCTTCTCTGAATACCGCCTGCGCGATGCGCTCGACACCGACCTGGCCGACGGGCGCGACCTGCAACTGGCCAGCGGCGCGCGCAATACCTGGAACGTCTCGGAAGGCCTGGCGCTCTCCACCAACGCCGAATACCTGCACGTGTTCGACGGCCGCCAGCAAAAGGGCGTGGCCCTGGCCACGGCGCTCGACTACACCGCCAATCCGCTGTGGAAAGCCTCGGCCAAGCTCGAATGGCGCCGCCTGTTCGACAGCCCGGGCGAGATCGGCAACCAGGCCCAGGACCAATGGTTGAATACCTTGTCCTTCGTGCGCAAGCTCGACCGCGACTGGACCGTACTGGCCCGCAACTACGCCCTGCTGTCGCGCAACAATGACGACATCAGCGGCAAGCCCCTGGCCAACAGCCTGCAAGAACGCGCGCAGCTCGGCTTTGCCTGGCGTCCGGTCGACCATAACCAGTTCAACGGCCTGGCGCGCTACGAGTACAAGAACGTGCGCGATGGTGCGCGCGCCGATGGCGACAATTACGCCGCGCACATCGTCTCGACGCACCTGGACTACCATCCGAGCCGTCCGTGGTGGAGCACCGGCCGCCTGGCCGCCAAGACCAGCCGCGAGCGCAACCTGCCGCAGGGCCAGCAGGCCTACAGCGCGTGGATGGCGTCGGGCCGCGTGGTGTACGACATTACCGAAAACTGGGACGTCGGCGTGCTCGCCGCCTACCTGCACAGCCCGCAGAGCAAGGGCAGCAGCCAATATGCGCGCGGGGTCGAAGTGGGCTACCTGGTCAAGCAGAACCTGTGGTTGTCGGCCGGCTTTAACGTCAGCGGCTTCCGCGAGCGCGACTTAAGCAGCGCGGACTACACCTCCAAGGGATGGTTCGTGCGCCTGCGCTTCAAGTTTGACGAGAATGTATTCAAAGGCAAGGACCCAGAAACGAACCGCACGCTGGCCCGCTAATTTCCTGAAATGAGAATGACGATGAAACCAACCATTATTTCCCGCCCGCGCGCAGTGCTGTTTGCCGCGATGGCCGTGGCCGTGCAAGGCGCCTTTGCGCAAACCTTGAGCGCGCCGGCGCAGCGCATCTCCGACCAGGCGATCGTGGCCGACCAGGCTGGCTACAAGGCCTTGCAGCAGCGCGTGAAAGCGCTCAACGACAAGGGCGTACCGGTGAATCATTACTACCTGTCGAAGGCGCAATGCTGGCTAGACGTGTCGCTGCACGAGTACACGCGCAACGACCGCTCGGCGTTCCCGCAGCAGGCCCTGGAGCAGGGCGCGGCGATTGTCGGCGCGCTGGAAACGGGCGCCACGCCCAATCCGGGCGACCAGACGCCGCTGGTGAACGATGCGGCCAAGTTGCGCGACGACCTGTGGGCGCGCTTCGGCGGCGTCAAGGCTGGCGCGGGCTTTGCCTGCGCGGCGCAGAAGGTCGCTTGCGGCGAAGTCGAGCTGGTGCATGCCGGGAATGAATTCAAGCAGCAGGGCTGGCGCCATGCGAATCCCTACATCCAGATCGCCGAAGACCAGTTGCAGGCGGCGCAAGCGTCGGCGGCGGCCTGCGGCGGCGCCCCGGTGGCGGCTGCGGTAACGCCATTGCCGGGTGTGGCGCCGGTGGTGTCGGTCGAGAAGCTGACCCTGGCGGCCGATGCGCTGTTCAGGTTCGACAAATCGGGCGTGGCCGACCTGCTGCCGGCGGGGCGTGCGCGCATCGACAGCATGATGATCAAGCTCGACGGCGTGTATGCGCAGGTTTCCAGCATCAAGCTGACCGGCTACACCGATCGCCTGGGGACGCAAGCGTACAACCAGCCGCTGTCGGAAAAGCGCGCGGCGACGGTGCGCGCCTACCTGGTGAGCAAAGGTTTCGCCGGCGAGATCGTCAGCGAAGGCAAGGGCGAAGCGGACCAGGTCGAAGCCTGTACCGGCGTTGCGCCACGCGCCGCGCTGATCGGCTGCCTGCAACCGAACCGCCGGGTCGAAGTCGAAGTGACCGGCATCAAGCGGTAACAGCGAAACGGAGTCATGTTTGCGATGGCGCTTGATTGAGCCATCAAAATCAGAAACCACCTACAACCGGGGTCAGAGCTCTAATTAGCAACATTTTTCTTGCTAATTGAAGCTCTGACCCCGGTTGTCCGCTGCCTTCGGTGGATCGCCTTTTTGGATATTCCATGAAAACTCTTAAAGTGCTTTTAGTTATGTCGACGCTCGTGATTGCACCACTGGCGTTCGCGATTGTCGAGGACGATCCCCTTGCGCACTGGGGTCAGGCTTCGCCAGAAGAGCGCGTCGCTGTGATCGAATCCATTGCAAAAAGCATCAACAAAGATGGCAATATCGCGCCCCGGCGATCCGACCTCAGGTTTTTGTTTAACTGCGTGAATGATTACGCGAACAATGTCAGCAAGGACGAGACAATTCGTCAAGCGGTGAAAGGCTGTTGGAATATCGGAAATTTTGACACGAGGTTAACGATCGAGGCGATTCAGAAGGAAAGGGATGATATTGAAGCGGTGAGGAAATCATTCCGGGGCATGAAGCGACCTTCTCCAGACAGTCAATAAAGGGACGCCCGGCATCCTGGCACCGCATTCGGCCCCGCCGGCATGGCGAATGCCATCGGCGCTCGAACACAAGTCGTAATATTTTCCGACAACTGACGCCCCATTTTCAGGCTACAAGGAATCCGATGTCCAACAACATCTCAGTGAAGTTCGACGTTGCCGATTGCACGCTGCGGGAGCAGTCCGAAGATCATCTCGGCTGGAGTAACGCGAACGGCGTCTATATCGTGTTACGTGTACCGAAGAATCCGACGAACTGGTCCTTTGACCCGCACGACATCGACGCCGCCACGCGCTATTTTTCTCAACAGAGCGCCAGCAACGGCGGCGCTTTACTGGAATTGGACGTCGTCAGCGCCGGTGGCCATACCGTGCTGCGAGGGTTGTTCAAGTACCGCTCGCCGCTTCCGGACAGTATGGGAATGATGTTCGTAAGCATTCTGTGGATCCGTCTGGGCAATGCGACGGCACAAATCAATGTTGAGTCCGTCGAGCAAGGCACAACTGGCGTGCGTGAAGCGACTGTGTGCGTGATGACAGGGGAAAGCCCGACTAGTGCGTCGCCAAGCGAGCCCGTGCTGATGGACAGCGTCGACGACATGTTTGCCCATATGCGCGCGCAGCCGCTGCGCGTACTGCCCTCCGACAACAGCGAATATGACCAGATGTTCCCGGAACATCCGCTCTCCAAGGTGCGCCACCGCATGGCGCAGTTGGAGACCACCTTGTCCATTGCGACCAAGGAAGTGGCACGCGCGGCGCCGGCACAAGCGCCGTGGTGGAAATTTTGGTGAGCCAAATGACGAGCGACCTGCTGCGCAGGCCGGTCGCCTGCTCACTCATCTGTTGGAGGTAAGCCGAGCGGTTTTGTCAGGAGCTCTTAAGCGCGCTTGCGGCGGGAGCTCAAGCCCAGGATGCCCAGGCCGGCCAGCAGCATTGCCCAGGTACCCGGTTCGGGTACGGGGGTGACGCTCACTTCGGTCAGCGACTCGAACCGGCTTTGCATGACAATGGTGCTGCCATAACCGGGACTGCCCTCGCCGTTGCCCCTGAAGACGTATTCCAGGCGCGCAGACAGACCCGCCAGGCTGAGATGTTCGGGCAGGCGACCGTCAGGAAGCCATGCAGCGCTCTGGTCGTACAGCGAGATCGAAAAACGGTCGCTGTCGCTCATTGGCGACAGTGTCAACCCGTCGCCCCGATTGTAATAGCCGTCCCATCCACCATTCGACAGGGTCTGCGTCAAACTCATGGAGCTCGACACCGTATGCTGGCTTGGCGATACCGAAAACGTCAGAAAACTCATCGCTGGCGACGGCTTGTAGTAATAGGTATCGGCCGCTGTCGAGCCGGGCAACTGGCTGTCGTTCCACAGGGGGGCGGCGTTGTCGTAGGTGAAGCGCCCCGTGACCCGATCATTTGTCGAAATGACGATGTCCGGCGTCACGTACGCGCTTTCCACATAGTGATCGGCCCCTGCCGCGAACAGCACGTTGACCGTGGCCGTGAATTCGTAGACCTGGATGGCTGCCTGTACGGGCGCGCTGAGTGCCAGTGCCGAGATCAAACATGCTGTTGTGATATGTTTCATGGTATTCCAATAGTCATTTATTGTTGCATTATAGTACATTTCATTTTTGCAATCAATACATGCATTGGCATCGCTGGACCCCTGGTCCCATCTTTCGGCTGCTCTCGCGATACGAACTTGGTATGATGCCGGGGCCATTCTGTATCCGATGGCACTTTCATGACTCTTGGGGACATTGCAATGATGGGACGTTTGTTCATATTGGGAGCGGCCACGCTGGCCGCCGGTAGCGCGCTGGCCGCGCCGCGTGGTTTCACCATCGAAGACCTGGTGAAAATGGAGCGGGTCGGTTCACCGGCGCTCTCGCCCGACGCCTCGCGCGTGGTCTACACGGTGCGCAGCACCAATATGGAAAAGAACCGCGGCAACACCCAGCTGTGGATGATCGACCTGCGCAGCGCCAAGCCGACCCCGGTCAGGCTGACCGAGGGCGAGTCGAACAGCACCGATCCCGAATGGTCGCCCAAGGGCGACGCCATCTATTTCCTGTCGGCCCGCTCGGGTTCGTCGCAGGTGTGGCGCCAGCCGCTCTCGGGCAGCGGCACGGGTGGCGAAGCGGTCAAGGTCACCGACCTGCCGCTCGACGTCGATAACTTCCGCCTCTCGCCGGCCGGCGACCGCCTTGCCATGAGCCTGGCCGTGTTCCGCGATTGCACCGACCTGGCCTGCACCAAGACGCGCCTGGACCAGAAGACCAAAGACAAGTCGAGCGGCAAAGTCTACGACCGCCTGTTCGTGCGTCACTGGGATACCTGGTCGGACGGGCGCAACAATGTGCTCTACAGCGCAGCGATCGACGCCGCCGGCAGGGTCACTGCCGCGCCGGTCAGCCTGTCGGGCAGCATCGACGGCGACGTGCCCTCGAAACCGTTCGGCGACCGCGAAGAATACCGCTTCAGCCCGGACGGCAAGAGCGTCGTGTTCAATGTGCGCGTGGCCGGCAAGACCGAAGCCTGGTCGACCAATTTCGATATCTATCAAACCGCCGCCAGCGGCGGCGCGCCGCGCAACCTGACCGCCGACAATCCGGCCTGGGACAGCAAACCGGCCTTTTCGCCGGACGGGAAAACGCTGGCCTGGCTGGCCATGCGCCGCCCCGGCTTCGAGGCCGACCGCTTCCGCCTGGTCCTGCTCGATGTCGCCAGCGGCAAGAAGCGCGTCGTGGCCGAGAGCTGGGACCGCTCGATTGCCGACTACAAATGGCGCGACGACGGCAAGGCGCTGCTCGCCACCGCCGACGACCTGGGCCAGCACCGCCTGTTCTCGATCGACGCCGCCAGCGGCAAGGTGGCGCCATTGAGCGAGAAGGGCTATGTCAGCGCGTTTGACGCGCGCGGCAAGACCGTGGTGATGGCGCAGGCCAACCTGCAATCGGGTGCGCAACTGTTCAAGAGCGTTAACGGCGGCGCCCCGGTCCAGCTGACCCAGTTGAACAGCGAACTGCTGGCCGATGTCCGCTTCGGCGAATCGGAACAGTTTTCCTTCACCGGCGCCAAGGGCGAAACCGTCTACGGCCATGTGATGAAACCGTGGGACGCCAAGCCGGGCGTGAAGTATCCGCTGGCCTTCCTGGTGCATGGCGGCCCGCAGGGCAGCTTCGGCAATTCGTGGAGCTACCGCTGGAATCCGCAGACCTACGCCGGCGCCGGTTACGCGACCGTGTTCATCGACTTCCACGGCTCGACCGGCTACGGCCAGGGCTTCACCGATTCGATCAGCGGCGACTGGGGCGGGGCGCCGCTGGAAGACTTGAAAAAGGGCCTGGACGCGGCTGTCAAAAAATATGCGTGGCTCGACCGCGAACGCAGCTGCGCGCTGGGCGCCTCGTACGGCGGCTACATGATGAACTGGATCGCCGGTAACTGGCCGGACGGCTTTCGCTGCCTGGTCAACCACGACGGCGTGTTCGACGCGCGCGGCATGGCCTACGCCACCGAGGAACTCTGGTTCACCGAGTGGGAAAACAAGGGTACCTACGTGGACAACGCGGCGCTGTACGAACAGTTCAACCCGGTCCATTTCGTCAAGAACTGGAAGACGCCGATGCTGGTGGTGCAGGGCGACTTGGACTTCCGCATTCCGACCTCGCAGGCGCTCGGCACCTTCACCGCGCTGCAGCGCCAGGGCGTGGAAAGCAAGCTGCTGGTGTTCCCGGACGAGAATCACTGGGTCCTGAAACCGGCCAACTCGGTGCTGTGGCATCACACGGTCAAGGATTGGCTCGACCGTCACCTGGCGCGCTGAGATGGGCGAGCGGCACGGTTGGATGCTTGCGGCGCTGCTGGGCGGGGCGCTCGCGCCATGCGCCGCCGCGCCGGCCGTGCGGGCGCCGGCCGGCATGCCGGCGGCCTTCATCGGCGCGTTCTACCGCGACTATTTTGCCGATCCGGCAGCGGCCAGGAAGCGCCATGTGGACAGCGGGGCGTTTTATTCGAGCGGCCTGCGCGCGCGGATGGCCGCCAACCGCGCCGCCTGCGCCAGGACCGAACGCCAGGACAGCAAATGCGGCTGGGATGTCGACGGCGACGAATTCCTGGACACGCAGGAGAGCGATCCGGCGCTGACCCTGGCCTCGTCCGGCTTCGCGGCCAAGCCGGCCGGCGTCAACGCGGTGGACGTGCGCTTTCGGGTGTTTCCTGGCGATCCGCACTACGAGCGCGCGCTGCGCTATGTGCTGGTGCGCGAAAACGGCCAGTGGCGCGTCGACGATGTGATCGATGAAGAGAAGGGCGCGTATTCGCCCCGCAACGGCTTGCGCCGCCGTATTGCGGACGAAAACAGGCAGGCCAACGCCAGCGCGCTCGACCTGGCCGAGACGGTGCGCTGGGTACACGGCTTTATCCAAAGCGAGGCGGTGGAATCGTTTGCGCGCTTTACCGCGTTTCCGCTGGCCGTGTGCGAGACCAGGGGCGCTTGCCTGTCGTACCAGCGCAACGATGCGCGCCTGCCAGCCCTGGTGCGGCTTCTCGGCCTCAGTTACTACGATAAGGGCACCGTACCACCCGGCGTACCCGCGCGCGCGCAGCGGGCAGGCAAGGCGCCGCGAGAGGGCAGCGTGATGCGCAGCGGCCCGTTCGACTACACCTTCCAGGGCGGCTTGTGGTGGCTGACGCGGGTCGATATGCGGCGCCCGCCGGTCCGTCAACGATAGACCGGCGGGCTTTCCCGTTACGGGTTGATCAGCGGCGCCACGCTGTTGGCGAACACCCAGCCCTGTTCTTCATCGGTATGGATCTGCCAGTTGAAACCGCCGCGGATATCCGGATGGTTGGCCTTGACCTGCTTCCATGCGCTCAACGCCTGCTCGCGGCTCATGTAATTGGCCGCGTTACTGATCCCGAAGCCCACCACCACCCGGTTCGCCCCCAGCAAATTGACCCACTGCCTGACGTTGTCGGCCACATACGCCGGATCGTTCAGGCCCGGCCCGTCGTAGTACTGCGGCGCGGCGTAATCCATCGCCCCGGCGGCCACCATGGCGCGGCAAAACTCCTTGTCGATGTCGTTCCACGGCGCCGGCGGTGCGGAGATGATGAAGCCTGGGTAGCGTTTTTTCAGTTCCAGGCTGATCCAGGTCATTTCAGCGGTATCGGGCTTCTGGTCCGCCTCGAAGGTGTTCCAGTCCATGCCGTCGATCCCGCCCAACTGGGTGTGGATGGCGGCGATGCTGTTGACAAACGCCTGCGATTTGGCGCGGGTCGGAAAATTCATGCCATTGCCGGCGCCGCCCACCGACAGGATGATCTTGCGGCCTTGCGTGGTGCGCGCATACGCAATGTCGGCTTTCAGGTTCGTCGCCGCGCCGCGCCCGTTGCCCGGCGCGCTGAAGGTGACCGCGCCGGTGCTGCCGGGCGAGCCGCCCACGGGAGTCGCGTGGAACAGGTAGATCAGGTTGTAGCGCGGATGGATGTCGCGGATGCGGATCGGGGAGGGCGTCCAGTTCGGATAGTAGCCGCCCACGATCTTTTTCGCCGCCGGCGTGGCGCAGGCGGTCTGCGCCCAGTACCAGGTGCTGATGGTCGGGGTGGTGCCGTCGCTGCCGTTGCCGGCGACCTGCACCACCTTGTAGTAAAGGCCGTTCGGCGCATACAGCACCACCGTCCCGAGCGGGTAATTGACGCCGGCTTGCCAGGTGACGGCGGCGCAAGGCGCCAGCGCTGCCGATGATCCGGCATCCGTGCCGACGCCCTCGACTGCGCCCTTGGTGGCGCTTGGCGCCGCGGACGCCGCCAGCGGCGCCGCCGCGACGGCAGGCGGCGCGTCACCGGACGCTCCACCCCCGCATCCGCCCAGGATGGCGCCGCCGATGGCGGCCATGCCCAGGTATTTCAGTAGTTTCTTCATATCGACTCCGCTTGGAAAAATGAGAACGGACCGCCAGCGGCGGTCCGGGCGGCTTTACCAGCCGATGGTCACCGTGGCCGTGGTCGGCGCGGTGGAGTGTACCGACGAGCTGTAATTCCACACGTCGTCGTAGGCGAAGCCGTAGGCCAGCTTGTTGATGCTGTGGTCATGCCAGAATTTGGCGTACCAGTTGGCCGGCTGGCCGGCCGGGTAGAACCAGGCCGCGTCGCTCCAGCGCGCCGGGTCTTCCACCACATGGCGGTTCAGGGCCGCGCACAGCTGCGCCTGGATCTGCAACTGCTTGTGGTAGGCGGGCGTGCCGCCGACGGTGCCGCTCGGGTCGTTCAGCGCGCCATTGCCGAGCAGCGTCATGGCGGTGGTCGGTTTGCGCACCTTGTAGGTGCCGGCGCCGTCGCTGAACTGGAACACGCCGCCCACCACCTGGCCGGAAAAAGTGCCTTGCGCGTTGGTGAAGACCAGCTTCTGGCTGGTGTACTTGTTCCAGATCGCGTTGATGTAGCCGTCCAGGTAGGTGGCGTTGGCGCCGTTGTTCTGGAAGCTGGCGTGGGCCGGGGCGATGATGCGGTAGGGCGCGTACGGGGCCTGGGCCAGGCCCTTGAACTGGGCCGGCACGCTGGCGACGAATTGCGCGATCAGCGAGGCCCGCGTTTCGGTCTCGCCCACGGTCTGGTCGTAGCCGCCCAGGCCCTGCAGGCGCAGGGTCAGGGGGAAGCCGAAGTGGTCGACCCGGGTCGTGTTGCCGAAGAAGCCGTCCTTGGCCCCGATCGACATTTCGATGAAGTCGAAGTAGACGTCGATGTTCGGATCGGACGGATTTTCGATATTCGCGCCGGCGTAGCCGAGGTTGCCGTTGATGTCGGCATTGACTTGCAGGTACATCGGACTGCCCACGCTCAGGAACAGGCGCGCCGAATTGAGCGGCGCGATGGTGATCGACTTGAGCTGGGCCAGGTTGTGGAAGTAGTTGGTGTACGGCTTGCCGTTCTTGTTGAGCGCACCGTTGTCGCCCAGCGCCATGGGAATGAAGCGCCCGCCGGCATCGACGTGAACGTATTTGCCGGTGCTCCAGTCCTTGCCGATGATGGCCCAGTAGACCTGGCTGTCGGGATATTGCCCGCGCGTGCCGTTGACCATCTTGAAGGTGGTCAGCTGGTTCCAGTTGCCGGGGTCAAGCGGGGGCGGGGTGGAGGTGGACGGCATCGGCACGCCCGGCAGGTAGCAGCGCTTGGGCACGCCGGCGATCGGGTCGCCGAACACGGCGCTGTTGCAGTCGGCGCCGCCGCTCAGGGTCTTGGTGAAGAAGTTGCCGTTGGCCCCGTACAGCAGCACCTGCGTGCCGCTGAAATTGCAGCGCCCGTTTTCAAGGGCGCAGCGGGTCCAGCTGGTCGGCGCGCGGTCGCAATGCTTGGCGCTGCCGGGCAGCGGGTCGCCGAACACGCCGGTGGTGCAGGCCGCGCCGCCGGTCACGGTCTGGGTGAGGTAGGTGCTGCCGGCGCCGAAACGCACGGTCTGCGTGTCGCCGAAGCCGCACTGGCCGTTCTCGTTGGCGCAGAAGGCAAAGCTGCTGGTGATTTCGCAATGCTTGGCCACGCCCGGCGCCGGATCGCTGCCGAAGGTGGCGCTGTTGCAACTGGCCGCCCAGTCGAACTGCTTGCTGGTGAAACTGGAACCGGCCCCGTAGCGCACGCTCTGGTTGCCGGTGAAGATGCACTCGCCGTTCTCGTCGGCGCAGAAGGTCCATTCCGTACTTGAGGGGGGCGCGCTGGCGGCGGCCCTGGCCGTAGCCGGCATGGCGTCCGGGGTGCCGATGTTGCTCGAGCGGACAGTGGTGCTGGCGGACATGCTCGGCGCCGGTGCGGAATCGCCGCCGGAGGACGAGCCGCCGCAGCCGCTCAGCAAACTAATGCCGAGCACGCCGAGGGAGAGGTAATGCAGCAGTTTTTTCATGGGACGGTCACCTTGTCGAACGTGGCCGTTGTCTGCGCTCGCTGGTGCAGCGATGGCGGCCTTTGTGGTTGGATGCGCAGGGGGCGGCGCTGCCGGGCACGCGGAAACTGGCGATCGCGTGCGGTGGTAGCGCTTCCAACAGACGCTGTTGTTCGGCCCCCGGATCGGCATTGAGGGCACGACTCTCGTCCGGCGCATCGATTTGGTGAAGACGCCGCTCAAGTGGTCGCAGTATCACCGCCTATTAAAGCGAGGTCAACAGAGGCGAAACGTAATGTAAATTGGGTAAAAGAAAGGAGGAATGGCGAGCCGGTATCGCTTGTTGGCGCTGGCGCGCGTGGCCCGCGACGCACTGCAAAATTGCCCTGGCGACAGATCCTGACAAGACCACTTGGCGAGGCGGTTTTTTCGTCCACGGCGATGGCGAGTCCCGCCGGATGGGCTCGCTTCCATACCACTTGAGTCGGGATCGGCAAGGCGGACGGCCGTCATTGGCCTGGCATTGGCGACGAATTCGCGTGCCTTGATGGCGCTGTGGAGCCGGATCGATGCTGCCGGCACCTATCTAACCTGAATTTTGCACAAAAAAGGGCAAGAATGCCGTAAGTGATTGATAGAATGGGAGTTATCTAAAAACCTACCCTATCAGCACGAACACACCTTGCCCGACATGAATTCTACCCCAGAGCAGCTCCG
>NZ_WHJF01000559.1:0-280 GCF_011682185.1 Massilia genomosp. 1 | reverse complement strand
TGCCGTGCACCAGCCGCACGCCCTTGAAGTAGTGGTTCACGTTGTCGAGCATGAACCAGTCCAGATAGGTGCGCGCGCCCGGCGTCATCTCCACCATCGGCGCGCGCGACAGCTGGCGATTGAGCTTGCCCGCCGCCGCGCCCGCACCGGCGAACGGCAGCAGCAAGGCATCCTTGCTCGCTCCCAGGATGCTCGACACACGCAGCACCATCTGCAGCGCGTTCATCGACAGATCCCACTCGTCCACCCGTTCGTGATAGCGCATCTGGGTGCTCATTAA
>NZ_WHJF01000558.1:0-280 GCF_011682185.1 Massilia genomosp. 1 | reverse complement strand
GGTGACGGCGAACACGCGAAAGCGCGCGCGCACCAGCGGCAAGAGGCGCATGCCGACATCGCCGCAGCCGAGAATGAGCAGGCGCGGCCGCTTGAAGGGGGAAGTGGTGGTCATGTGGAATTGTTTGTCGTCGATGGCGTAGCCACACAATATACAAGATAAGCGCAGCGTCGGCAGGGTCCGCCGCTGGCCGTGGCGGCGGCCCTGGCGCACCCGGCCAGCGCAGCGGAACATGTAAAATACCCGCACCCGTTGCTCGCGACCGTAGCGGCGCGATCAA
>NZ_WHJF01000557.1:0-280 GCF_011682185.1 Massilia genomosp. 1 | reverse complement strand
CGCAAATGCGCCGCAAGGTCTTGTCCATGGTCAGGCGCTCGACCAGCCCGACGGTGGTGGTGATGCCCAGCACCGCCTTCGCCACGAAAGCATTCGCCAGCCATGCACGTACATGCGGCGGTCGGCCAATGCCGTCCCAGGAATCGTCAGCGAACTCCTCGATACGCGCCCACTCCAGAACGTAGATAAGGCGCTCAAGTTTCGGCGTCACGACGCCCACTTCTGCGCACAGTTCCGGCAGCACGTCATATTGAACTGCGTTCCAGCGTTGCATGATCAG
>NZ_WHJF01000556.1:0-280 GCF_011682185.1 Massilia genomosp. 1 | reverse complement strand
GGCTAAAACAGTCAGGATGTTGGCTTAGAAGCAGCCATCATTTAAAGAAAGCGTAATAGCTCACTGATCGAGTCGTCCTGCGCGGAAGATGTAACGGGGCTAAGCCAGTCACCGAAGCTGCGGATATGTTTTTCGGTACTTGTACCTTAATCCATATGGTAGGAGAGCGTTCTGTAAGCCTGCGAAGGTGTCTTGTAAAGGATGCTGGAGGTATCAGAAGTGCGAATGCTGACATGAGTAGCGATAATGGGAGTGAAAAGCTCCCACGCCGTAAGCCCAA
>NZ_WHJF01000555.1:0-280 GCF_011682185.1 Massilia genomosp. 1 | reverse complement strand
GTGGCGAAGGCGGTGCTGGGCATCACCACCACCGTCGGGCTGGTCGAGCGCCTGACCATGGACAAGACCTTGCGGCGCATTTGCGGATTTCCGCCGTTTGCAAAGCTGCCTTCGGAGGCGACGTTTTCGCGGGCTTTTGCGCAGTTCGCTGAGGAGCGACTGGTTGAACGCGCCTACGAAGCCATGATCAAGGAGCACCTGGGTGACCAGTTGATCGGACATATCAGCCGCGACGGCACGGCCATTGCTGCCCGCGAGCGGCCTGCAGCGGCGGCCAGCG
>NZ_WHJF01000554.1:0-281 GCF_011682185.1 Massilia genomosp. 1 | reverse complement strand
GCGACATGCCGCTGATCGAGACCGGCATCGATACCACCACCGAAGCGGCGCTGTGCGTGGTGGTGGCGGTGTACCTGCTGGCCACCATGTTCAACCTGCGCATCCCCGACACCCTGGCCAAGTACGCCCACCAGGAGCGCAACCCGGCCAGGCTCATCGCCGACTTCGCCAACTGCTCTTCGCTGCTGTGGAAAGACAAGCTGGGCCAGATTTCGCTGGCCGTGACCACCCTGTTCTGGGGCGCCGGCGCCACCTTGCAGTTCATCGTGCGCAAGTGGGCC
>NZ_WHJF01000553.1:0-281 GCF_011682185.1 Massilia genomosp. 1 | reverse complement strand
GTAGGCGAACTCCTTGGCATTGTCACCGTGCGGGAACACCCCGGCGTCGGTACCGAAGGCGATTTTCACGCCGGCCTTGTAGGCGCGCGCGAAGGTGGCCTGGATCTGCGGGCCGATGGCCGCCGCCTTGGGGCGCACCAGCGGCGAATAATAATCCGGGTCTTTGGACTTGTCGGCCACGTAGCGGCCGGCCGACATGGTGGGCACGTACCAGGCGCCGTGCTTCTTGAACAGGGCGATGGCCTCGTCGTCCATCAGGGTGCCATGCTCGATCGAATCGA
>NZ_WHJF01000552.1:0-281 GCF_011682185.1 Massilia genomosp. 1 | reverse complement strand
GCCGACGGGGTGACGATCCAGCCCTGGCCGACCGGCTGTACGTACTCGCCGCCGAAGGTATGGGCGCGGATGCCGTAGTTATCGGTGTAATAGCGGTAGTTGACGCGGCTGGTGCCGCCGGTGGCGGCGTGGTGATGGTTCCAGCGTCCCATCAGCGTGCTCTGGTTGCGCTGGCGCGGGCGGTTGTCGAACGCCTTGTACGGGTCCGAAAAATAGCCGTGGCCACGGTTGTGGGTCACGGTCAGCTGCGCCAGGTCGTTCGGTCCCATGCCCTGCGTGAC
>NZ_WHJF01000551.1:0-281 GCF_011682185.1 Massilia genomosp. 1 | reverse complement strand
GTCAGAAAAACCATCGATATCGTCTTGGATGCGTCCTGCTGCTGGTGTCATATTCGATTCCATGTGGGTACCAACTTCCTTAATTAGAGTTATGAAGTTGTCTCACAACAGTTTGACACAGGGGGGAACACACGCTGGAACGCAGGGCCTCTGGTACCAATCTACCGGACTTAAGCGATTGACAGCTTAACATGGCTTTTGTGTCATGTATTTGTGGGGCTTAGGCTGCTTGTTTCTGGGCTTTGATTGGCCGGGTCGGTGAAGGAACGTCTTGCGAACAA
>NZ_WHJF01000550.1:0-282 GCF_011682185.1 Massilia genomosp. 1 | reverse complement strand
AAATTTATGCAACACCGATAATATCGCTGCAAATAGCGGAAATTAGCCGATTTTATCGGCTGACTACGTATTTACACGCATTGCTGCAATGTTGTAGCTCTGCTATTATCGTCGGTTGTTCGTTTCCTGGCTGCCTGGCGGCCGGCGCGGTTCCGATTTTCTCTAGATCCCGGGGATATATGTTCTCTGCTGTAAAAACCACTGTCACTTTGACACTTCTTGTCTCCGCATTTGCGGCCCATGCGATCGATATCAGCGGTGCCGGCTCGTCCGCTGCGCAGC
>NZ_WHJF01000054.1:0-46478 GCF_011682185.1 Massilia genomosp. 1 | reverse complement strand
GCGTCTTGGCCTGTGGAGAGTCGGCGCAGTCAGGCCGCTCGATGAAGCAGGAACCCACCGAAGCGACCCGTAGATCATCACGCGGCGCCGTAGGAATCCCCTTCCTGTAGGGAGGGGAGGATGTCAACGAGCGGTGAATCAATGGTTCCGCATCGTGCCATGATCCCGGCAGCTTTTTCAAGGAACATTGTCATTCTTACCCTGTCCGGGTAAGGCCAGGCAATGTCAGCGAAGGGCGAGCGACATGAAGGTATACGCGAGCGCTTCGCCGTCGATGCGGAACATGTCGGCCGTTTCGCCGGTCTGCACGAAGCCGCAGCGCGTGTACAGCTGGCGCGCAGGCAGGTTCACCGACAGCACTTCGAGGTCGATCCAGTCGAGTGCCGCCGCGCTGGCCGCCCACGCCGCCGCCACGGCGATCAGGCGCGCCCCCAGGCCCTGCTGGCGGGCGTCGCGCCGCACGCCCATGCCGAGCAGCGCGCGGTGCGCGCAAGCGCCTTCAGGACGCGCACGCAGGTCGATGTGGCCCCGGATGGCGCCGTCGCTGTCGTGCGCCAGCCACAGGCGGCGCCACCCGGGCTGCCCGAGGGCGCTGGCGAACGCATGGCGAAAGGCGGTTTCGCGTTCGGGGCCAAAGCACGAGGCGCCGCGCGGCATCGGCATGAACAGCGCCGTGGCGCCGCTGCCGTTGTCGCGCAGGTGCTCGTTCAGGTAGGCGAAGAAGGCTTCGAGGTCGCCGCTTGCGGCCGGCCGGATGATCGCTTCGCCCGCCATGCTTACAGCGCCCGCGCGATCAGGATCTTCTGGATGTCGCTGGTGCCTTCGTAGATCTGGCACACGCGCACATCGCGGTAGATGCGTTCGACCGGGAAGTCGCTCACGTAGCCGTAGCCGCCATGCACCTGGATCGCGTCGGAGCAAACCCGCTCGGCCATTTCGGAGGCGAACAGCTTGGCCATCGCAGCTTCTTTCAGGCAGGGCAGGCCGGCATCCTTCATCGACGCGGCGTGCCGGATCAACTGGCGCGCGGCCTCGATCTGGGTTGCCATCTCGGACAGTTTGAACTGCACCGACTGGTGCTCGAAAATCGGTTTGCCGAAGCTTTCGCGCTCGCGCGCATACACCAGCGCCGCCTCGAACGCGGCGCGCGCCATGCCGACCGCCTGCGAGGCGATGCCGATCCGTCCGCCCTCGAGTCCCGACAAGGCGATCTTGTAGCCCTGGCCTTCTTCGCCAATCAGGTTGGCGGCCGGGATGCGGCAGTTCTCGAACAGGATCTGCGCCGTGTCCGACGAGTGCTGGCCCATCTTCTGTTCCAGGCCGGCCACGATGTAGCCGGGGGTGGCCGTCGGCACCCAGAACGCGCTGATGCCCTTCTTGCCGGCCGCCTTGTCGGTGACCGCCATGACGATCGCCACGTCGGCATATTTGCCGCTGGTGATGAACTGCTTGGTGCCGTTCAACACATACTCGTCGCCTTCGCGCGTGGCGGTGGTGCGCAGCGCCGAGGCATCGCTGCCGGTGTGCGGCTCGGTCAGCGCGAACGCGCCCAGCATCGCGCCTTGCGCCAGGGGCCGCAGCCACTGTTCTTTTTGCGCGTCGTTCGCATACATCATGGCGATGCTGCATACCGGGCAGTTGTTGACCGAGATGATGGTCGAGGTGCCGCCGTCGCCGGCCGCGATTTCTTCGAGCACCAGCGCCAGCGACACGTAGTCAAGGCCGGCGCCGCCCATTTCTTCGGGCACCGCCACGCCAAAGGCGCCCAGTGCGGCCAGTTCCTTCAGTTCTTCCTTGGGAAAGTAGTGCTCCTTGTCCCAGCGCGCGGCGTTGGGGGCGAGGCGCTCCTGCGAAAAGCTGCGCAGGGCGTCGCGGATCATCTGGTGTTCTTCGGTCAGTATCATGGGTTTCGCTAGGTTGGGCTTACCAGGGAATTGGCGTGCCGTCGTAATTGAGGAAGGCGCCGTTGGCGGCGGCGTCAAGGCCGGCCAGGGTGGCGCGCAGGCCGGCCGCGCTTTGTTCGGGCGTGATGTCGGCGCCGGGGCCGCCCATGTCGGTCTGGACCCAGCCCGGATGGAAGGCGACGCAGGTCGCGCCCTTGGGGCCGAAGCGGATGCCGGTATCGACCAGCACCGAATTCAAGGCCGCCTTGCTGGCGCGGTACAGGGTGCCGGAAGCGCTGCCGCGCGCGCCCATCGAGGCCATGCGCGAGGAGATCACGGCCAGCTTGCCGCGCGCCTCGGCCACCATGGGGGCGATCACGGGCAGCAGGCGCAGGGCGGCCAGCACGTTGGTGTGCATGACGGCGTCGAAGTCGTCTTGCGTCGGAAAGCCGTCGTGGCGCGGGCCGTACACGCCGGCGTTGAGAATGGCGGTGTCGAGCAGTTCGCCGTCCAGGTTCCAGCCCAGGGCGGCGATGGAGTCGGCGCTGGTGACGTCGAGCTGGTACGGATGCGCGCCGGCCGCGCCGAGGGCGGCGCAGTCGTCGCTGTTGCGGGCGGTGGCGAGCACGCGCCAGCCGTCGGCCAGGTACTGGCGCACCAGTTCGCGGCCGATGCCGCGCGAGGCGCCGATGATGAGTGCTGTTGGCATTGATTCTCTTGGTCGGGGTTCGGATACATGCAGCTTTGCCGCTAACCTCATATCCGTCGTCCCCGCGCCAAGGCGGCCCTCGGCGGGGAACGACGGTGGCCGGATTACATCATCTCGAACGCCATCGCCGTCGCTTCGCCGCCGCCGATGCACAGCGAGGCCACGCCGCGCTTGCCGCCGGTTTTCTTCAGCGCGCCGAGCAGGGTGACGATAATGCGCGCGCCCGAGGCGCCGATCGGGTGGCCCAGCGCACAGGCGCCGCCGTGGATATTGACCTTGTCGTGCGGGATGTTCAACTCGTGCATCGCCGCCATCGGCACCGCCGCAAACGCTTCGTTGATCTCGTACAGGTCCACTTCGGACGGCGTCCAGCCGGTCTTGGCGAACAGCTTTTGCAGCGCGCCGATCGGGGCGGTGGTGAACAGGTCCGGTTCCTGCGCAAAGGTGGAGTGAGCGACGATGCGGGCGATCGGGGTCAGGCCCAGTTCGCGCGCTTTCGATTCGCGCATCAGCACCAGGGCCGCGGCGCCATCGTTGATCGACGACGACGAGGCGGCGGTGATGGTGCCGTCCTTCTTGAAGGCGGGCTTCAACGCGGGGATTTTATCGAGCTTGGCCTTGGCCGGGCCTTCATCCTTGTCGATGATGGCGTCGCCCGCGCGCGTGCTCACGGTGACCGGCGCGATTTCCCACTTGAAGTAGCCTTCGTTGTTGGCTTCCTGCGCGCGCTTGACCGAGGCGATCGCAAACGCGTCCTGCGCTTCGCGCGTGAACGCATACTTGGCCACGCATTCTTCGGCAAAGGTGCCCATGGAACGGCCTTCGCCGGTTTTCTCGTTGCGCGAGTAGGCGTCTTCCAGGCCGTCGTACATCATGTGGTCGAGCATCTGGCCGTGGCCGATGCGGTAGCCGCCGCGCGCCTTCGGAATCAGGTAGGGCGCATTGGTCATCGACTCCATGCCGCCGGCGACGACGATGTCGGCGCTGCCCGCGAGCAGGCTGTCATGCGCGAAAATGGCCGCTTGCATGGCCGAGCCGCACATCTTCGACAGCGTCACCGCGCCGGCGGACAGCGGCAAGCCGCCCTTGATGGCCGCCTGGCGCGCCGGGGCCTGGCCCTGGCCGGCCATCAGGCAGTTGCCGAAGTAAACGTGTTCGACCAGCTTGGCGTCAACGCCGGAACGCTCGACGGCGGCGGCGATGGCCACGGCGCCCAGGTCGCTGGCGGACTTGGAGGAAAAATCGCCCTGGAACGCGCCCATGGGTGTGCGGGCCGCGCCGACGATAACGACTGGATCATTCATTGTGCAAGTTCTCCAAATAGGACGGGGTATATGCCGCCGGATTATCGGCGGCACTCTGGTTACAAAAGCGGATTTGCTGCGGATACGGGAACACGTCTTCGATATGGCCGTCCATGATGCGCTGCTTGCGCGACTGCCAGAAGTCCCTGGTCAACAGGTCCGCGTGGTGTTTCATGAAATACAGGCGGATTTTCGCGTTACCCAGCAAAAATGCGCCGAACTGCTCGGGAAACACATCGTGCTTGCCGATCGAGTACCACGGCTCGGCCGACATTTCATCTTCTTCGTTGCGCGGTTCCGGGATATTGCGGAAATTGCAGTCGGTGATATATTCGATTTCGTCGTAATCGTAAAACACCACGCGGCCGTGGCGCGTCACGCCGAAGTTCTTGTACAGCATATCGCCGGGGAAGATATTCGCGGCCACCAGTTCCTTGATGGCGTTGCCGTATTCGAGCACGCCGTGTTCGATCAGCGCATCGTTGCCGGCCACTTCGGCCTGGTTCAGGAAGATATTGAGCGGCACCATGCGCCGTTCGATGTACAGGTGGCGGATGATGATGCGGTCGCCTTCGTACTCGACCAGCGAGGGCGCGTGATGCATCAGCTCGGCGATCAGTTCTTCCGAAAAACGTTCCAGCGGAAAGGCCACGTTCGAGTATTCGAGCGTGTCGGCCATGCGGCCCACGCGGTCGTGGTTCTTGACCAGCAGGTATTTTTCCTTGATCTGGGCGCGCGTGGTTTCTTTCGGCGCCGGGAAGAAATCCTTGATTACCTTGAACACGTACGGAAACGAGGGCAGCGCGAACACCAGCATCACCAGGCCCTTGATGCCGGGCGCGATTTCGAAACGGTCGGCGGTGTGTTTCAGGTGCTGCAGGTAATCGCGGTAGAACAGCGTCTTGCCCTGCTTTTGCAGGCCGAGGATGGTGTAGATCTCGCTCCGTGGTTTACGCGGCAGCAGGCTGCGCAGGAATTGCACGTAGGCCGAGGGCACTTCCATGTCCACCAGGAAGTAGGCGCGCGTAAACGAAAACAGGATGGTGATCTGTTCATGGTCGAACAGCACCGTGTCGAGGATCAGCTCGCCGTGGCGGTTGTGCAGGATCGGCACGATGAATGGATATTCACGGTTGCCGTTGATGCCCTTGCCGACGATGTAGGCGCCCTTGTTGCGGAAGAACAGGCTCGACAGCACCTGGATCTGGTGGTTCGGCTCGAGCGCTTCGCCGCCGAAGATGAGCTTGAGGCGTGCTTCGACCAGCGCGATGTCGCGGTCGAGGTTGGCGAACTTGCAGTTCAGCTGGAAATTGGTGACGATGCGCTTGAGCGCGAAGCGCAGGCCGTCCTTGGCCGGGTAGTACACGCGGTAGGTCGGCAGCAGCTCGTCGGTTTCGATGTACTCGGTGGATACCACCGGACGCACGAAAATGAAATCGTTGTGGAAATAGGTGCGGTGCAGGATGTTGCAGCAGACCGAGTTGAAGAAAGTTTCGGCCAGTTCGGGCTGCTTGTGGCCGGACAGCATGCCGATGTAGTGCAGTTTGAGTTCGCGCCAGACTTCGTCGGTCAGTTCGCCGTTATCGTATTCATCTTCGAGGATTTGCACGCATTCCTGCACGCGCTGGTCGTAAAAGCCGATGCGCTCGCGCGCCGCCTGCTGGGCGGTGGCCCAGGAACCGGTTTCGAAATGGCGCTTGGCGACCTGGCTGGTCTGGCGGAACAGGCGGTAGTGCTTGTCGAAACCGTCGAGGATGGTGCGGGCGATGTCGAAAGCAATCTGCGAAGACAGCAGCTTGGGGAACGCAACTTGTGTCATCTGGCTTCTCGATCAGTCTTTTGTGGGAAGACTATTCTATACGCCGCAAGCTCGTCGTTCCCGCGCAGGCGGGAATCCAAGTGTGCGCCGCAGCCGATGGCTGAATGACGAACTTGGGTCCCCGCCTGCGCGGGAACGACGGTCTTGAGGTCGGCGGTGACCGAAATTACTTGGTCTCCGCAAACAACTCGCGCCCGATCAGCATGCGGCGGATTTCGCTGGTGCCTGCGCCGATTTCGTAGAGCTTCGCATCGCGCCACAGACGTCCGACCGGATACTCGTTGATATAACCATTGCCGCCCAGGGTCTGGATCGCTTCACCCGCCATCCAGGTCGCCTTTTCGGCGCTGTACAAAATCGCCCCGGCCGCATCCTTGCGCAGGTTGCGGATCGCTTCCGGCGTCTTGGCGCGGTCGCAGGCCTGGCCCACGGCATACACATACGCCTTGCACGCCATCATGGTCGAATACATGTCGGCCAGTTTGCCCTGCATGAGCTGGAATTCGCCGATCGGCTGGCCGAACTGCTTGCGCTCGTGTACGTACGGCACCACCGCGTCCATGCACGCCGCCATGATGCCGAGCGGCCCGCCCGAGAGCACGGTACGCTCGAAATCGAGGCCCGACATCAACACATTGACGCCCTTGCCCAAGCCACCGAGCACGTTTTCAAGCGGCACTTCGCAGTCCTGGAACACCAGTTCGCCCGTGTGCGAGCCGCGCATGCCCAGCTTGTCGAGCTTTTGCGCGATCGAAAAACCCTTGTAACCTTTTTCGATGATGAAGGCCGTCATGCCGCGCGGGCCGGCTTCCAGGTCGTTCTTGGCGTACACCACCAGCACGTCGGCGTCCGGGCCGTTGGTGATCCACATCTTGGTGCCGTTGAGCACCCAGCGGTCGCCCTTGAAATCGGCGCGCAGCTTCATGCTGACCACGTCGGAGCCGGCGTTCGGCTCGGACATGGCGAGTGCGCCGATATATTCGCCGGAAATGAGCTTCGGCAGGTACTTCATCTTCTGTTCTTCGGTGCCGTTGCGCTTGATCTGGTTGACGCACAGATTCGAGTGGGCGCCGTACGACAGGCCGACCGAGGCCGACGCGCGCGAGATTTCTTCCATCGCCACGATGTGCGCCAGGTAACCCATCTGGGCGCCGCCGTATTGCTCGTCGACAGTAATGCCCAGCACGCCCAGGTCGCCCATCTTGCGCCACAGGTCCATCGGGAACTGGTCGCTGCGGTCGATTTCCGCCGCGCGGGGAGCGATCTCTACCGCGGCGAATTGTTGGACTGCTTCGCGCAGCGCGGCGATGTCTTCGCCATGGTCAAAGGTCAAGCCTGGAAGATGCAGCATTTGTCGTCCTCGCGGGGTCGGAATGGGAAGAGTTCATCATACGCATGTTTGACGTTAACGTAAACGTCAAGCAGCGAGGCTGTTTAGGCATTCGCCGTTTGTTCGGCCAGCATGCGGCGGCATTCCTCTTCATG
This sequence comes from Massilia genomosp. 1, assembly GCF_011682185.1. Taxonomy (NCBI): domain Bacteria; kingdom Pseudomonadati; phylum Pseudomonadota; class Betaproteobacteria; order Burkholderiales; family Oxalobacteraceae; genus Massilia; species Massilia genomosp. 1. The sequence continues at coordinate 39,278 of NZ_WHJF01000054.1, read as the reverse complement.
GGCGGCAATTTCGGCCAGGGCCATGTCGATATCCTCGCGCTGGCGCTCGAGCGTTTCGCGCTGGTGGGCCAGCACGCCGAGGAAGCGGTTCATCTGCGCCGCGGTATCCTTGGGCGACTCGTACATGTCGACGATGCTCTTGATTTCCGACAAGGTCAGGCCGAGGCGCTTGCCGCGCAGGGTCAGTTTCAGGTGGGTGCGGTCGCGCGCCGTGTAGACCCGGTTGCGCCCGCCCACGCCTTCGCGGCTGGGGCGCAGCAAGCCCTGGTCTTCGTAGAAGCGGATGGCGCGCGCGGTAATGTCGAATTCGCGCGCCAGTTCGGCGATGGTGTAAGTACGTATGGACATCAGTGGCTCGGAGCTATTCTCAGGCGGCGGGTGGAAGGGGCCGCGCGCAACCGCTTGGAATTGGGCGCAGCTTGCCGTTTACGTCAACGTCAACCTATTGTAGCGTGCCTGCCGTCTTCCTGAACACGAAAGAATGCGCCATGAATGCGCTCGCATCCGCGCTGTCCTGCCCTTGCGGCGCTGGCCCATTTGCACAAGCTCTGGTACAACGGTGTATTGCGCCGCAGCCATGATGACGACGGCATCCTGCGCTGCCATCTGATCTAAGCCAAACCATCGGTTCGTGCGCGGGGGTGGCGCGGGGACGCTGCGCCTATACTGGTTTTTCCGACCAGTGACGGCCGATCGAGTATGCCAGCCCGCCAAAAATTGCTGAAGAATTAACATTTCCTCGTGGTTTGCGGCAATGCTGCGAGGGTGTACAATTCCCGCTTGATTGTTAAATTGCAAATGTAACTTGTCACAATTGGTCTCAACCGTGAAGAGACTGACTTTCATGCCGTTGCATGAAATAGTGCCACTCATGAATTCATCCAACGAACGCGAAAGCTTTAGTGAGCGCCTGCAGCAGGCACTGAAGAACGCCCACTACTCCCCCGACAGCCCTACCCGCCTGGCGCGGGAATTTAACATTCGCTTCGATGGACGGCCCATTACTGTGCATGCTGCCCGGAAATGGCTGGTTGGAGAGGCGATTCCCACCCAGGAGAAGCTGCGCATGATCGCGCAATGGCTGGGCGTGCCGGCGGAATGGTTACGCTTTGGCGGGGACGAAAGCGCCTCGGCAAACAGCGACAGCGCGGCCGGCTTGTCGCGTTTCGAATCCGCCGATGTGAAACTCATTGCGGATTTACAGAGACTGGACGAACATCATCGTCAAATAGCACGCGAATTCATTCGCATGCTTGTACGAATTAATTACCAAAAGTAGCTATTTGGTAGGCGTATCGGCCTTTTTCGTGTTGATATAAACCAAACTATTTTCACGCCAAGCGCCCCGATATCGGTGCTTGCCTGCCTACGCACGCCTTCTGCGTCACATCAACGTCCAATCACGACCCTGTCCTCTGCAAATTCGACGGGGCTTTATGATTTGTCATGGCGAAGCCATAAAATTCATGCACAATGGTCAGACCGTGAGGAACTTTCCCGGTTGCAAGGAATTGATATTGTGCCGCACAAACACGGCATAGTGGATCATAATCACAACAGACATTGCAGTCTTGTCATCCCGTTACGCAACACGTCGAGGACCCAGCCGTCTTATGAAAAGTAACTACAGCAATACCGCGCAACTCAAGGACCTGATGACTGTTCCCCCGATGACTGCCGCGCAGCACGCAGAAGTCATGCGCAAGCGCATCGCCCATCGGCGGATGGTCGAGGAAGCAAAAGAACTGAAAAAGGCCGACAGCTGGCAGTTCGACAAGCGCTGATCGCGGCCAGCGCGGCGCCGGCACAGCTGGCGCGCGCTTGCCTGTGTACTCGTTGCGAAGATCGTTGACGCACACAGCGGCGCACACAGCGGCGCACACAGCGGCGCAGCAGGGCGCCAGGGCGTCTCAGGCGTCCTTGAGGCCGGACCCCGGCTTCATGCCGGCCCAGCGCGGCGCCAGCGTGTGCATCACGCCAAACAGGTCCATGACCCGCGCCACCGTATGATCGACCATGGCGTCGATGCTCTCGGGCTTGTGATAAAAGCTCGGCAGCGGTGGAAAGATCACTCCCCCCATTTCCGTCACTGCCGTCATATTGCGCAGGTGCGCCAGGTTGAACGGCGTTTCGCGCACCATCAGCACCAGCCGGCGGCGCTCCTTGAGCACCACGTCGGCCGCGCGCGCGATCAGGTTGTCGGACAGGCCCAGGGCCACCGAGGCCAGGGTTTTCATCGAGCAGGGGGCGATGACCATGCCATCGGACTGGAACGAGCCGCTGGCGATCGAGGCGCCGACATCGCGGTTCTTGTGGACGACATGGGCCAGCGCCTCGACCTCGCGGCGCTGCATGCCCAGTTCCTGGTGCAGGGTCAGGACGGCGGCGTCCGAGACGATCAGATGCGTCTCGATGCCCGGCGTGGCGGCCAGTTGCTGGACCAGGCGCACGCCATACACGGCGCCGGTGGCGCCGGTGATGGCGACAAGCAGGCGCCGCGGGGGAGAATCAGGCATCGAGCAGGGTTTTGAGTTCGCCCGACTCGAACATCTCGTTCATGATGTCGGAGCCGCCGATGAATTCACCCTTGACGTAGAGCTGGGGAATGGTTGGCCAGTTCGAATAGTCCTTGATACCCTGGCGTACTTCCGGATCTTCCAGCACATTGACGGTGGCGATATTGTCGACGCCGCAGGCTTTCAGGATCTGGATGGCGCGGCCGGAAAAGCCGCATTGCGGGAACTGGGCGGTTCCCTTCATGAACAGCACCACAGGGGTGGCGGTTACGGTGTCTTTGATCCAGGTTTTTACGTCGCTCATGGCTTGCCTCGGTGGGAAATAGGTTAGATACCGTCATTTTATAAGAAAACGGCGGGGGACGGACGTTTGGGGTCTGGCGGCGTTGGGAGTAGGGGGGAATAGCTACTTTGACGGAGAGGCCGCGTCGGGATGATTAACCGGCCTCCAGCAATTTGCCCAGGCAAACCGCCTCATCGCGCCCCACATACTTGCCGTAGCTGGGAATCGCGCGGTAGCCGTGCTTTTCATAGAACGCCAGCGCGCGCGTATTGACCTTGCGCGTTTCCAGCCACAGTTCGCGGTAGCCGAATCCGTGCGCCGCCTGCTCCACGTGGGCCAGCAAGGCCGCGCCCGCGCCCCTGGCGCCGGGGCGCGCGAACATGCGCTTGAGCTCGCCCACATCCCCGTCCAGCGGCCGCAAGGCCGCGCAGCCGAGCAACTGCCCGGCCTCGCCCCTGGCCAGCACGAACAGCGAGCGCGCCATGCGCGCATCGTCGGCCGAAAACGAGGCCTTGCCGCTGTCGCCGGTGAGCGCCGCCAGCGCCGCCGACAGTTCCTCGACCAGCACCCGCGCCTCAAGGCTGTCCGGATCGCAGGCGCTCATGGCGATCATGGGCCGCTTATCCGCGCAGCTTGGCGAACGCCGCCGCCATGCTGCCTCCGGCCGGCGCCGCTGCCCGCTCCTGCTTCTGCTGGTGCTGCGCCAGGCGCTTGCCGTCGCTGCGGTCGCCCCGCTGCTCGGGCTTGGAGCCGGCCTGCGGCGCGCTGTCGGTCAGGCGCATGGTCAGGGCGATGCGCTTGCGCTTCTCGTCCACTTCCAGCACCTTCACGCGCACCACCTGGCCGGCCTTGACCACCGTGTGCGGGTCCTTCACGAAGGTGTTCGACAGCGCCGAAATATGCACCAGTCCATCCTGATGCACGCCGATGTCGACAAACGCGCCGAAGGCCGCCACGTTGGTGACCACGCCCTCCAGAATCATGTCCGGGCGCAGGTCGCGGATTTCTTCCACGCCTTCCTTGAAGGTCGCGGTGGTGAACTCGGGACGCGGATCGCGGCCCGGCTTTTCCAGCTCCTTGAGGATGTCGGTAATGGTCGGCACGCCGAATTTTTCATCCGCGTATTTGGCCGGATTGAGCGTCTTCAGAAGCGAGGCGTCGCCGATGACGGACTTCATCTCCTTCTTGATATCGGCCAGGATCTTTTCGACCAGCGGATACGATTCCGGGTGTACCGCCGAGGCGTCGAGCGGATTGGCGCCGCCCATCACGCGCAGAAAGCCCGCCGCCTGCTCAAACGTCTTCTCGCCCAGGCGCGGCACCGCTTTCAGGTCCGCGCGCGAGGTAAACGCGCCCTTCAGGTCGCGGTAGGTGACGATGGCCTGCGCCACGCTCGACGACAAGCCGGACACGCGCGCCAGCAGCGGCGCCGACGCGGTGTTGACGTCCACCCCGACCGCATTGACGCAATCTTCGACGACGGCGTCGAGCGAGCGCGCCAACTGGGTCTGGCTCACATCGTGCTGGTACTGGCCCACGCCGATCGACTTGGGATCGATCTTCACCAGTTCGGCCAGCGGATCTTGCAGGCGGCGCGCGATCGACACCGCGCCGCGCAGCGACACGTCCATGTCGGGCAGTTCGCGCGAGGCGAATTCGGAGGCCGAGTACACCGACGCACCGGCTTCCGACACCACGATCTTGGTCAGCTTGAGTTCCGCGCGCTGCTTGATCAGGTCCTGCGCCAGCTTGTCGGTTTCGCGCGAGGCGGTGCCGTTGCCGATCGAGATCAGGGACACATTGTGTTTCGCGGCCAGCGCGCCGAGCACGTGCAGCGAGCCGTCCCAGTCGTTCCTTGGCTGGTGCGGATAGATGACGGCGGTGTCGACCACCTTGCCGGTGGCGTCGACCACGGCCACCTTCACGCCGGTGCGCAGGCCGGGGTCCAGGCCCATGGTGGCGCGCGGTCCGGCCGGCGCGGCCAGCAGCAGCGCTTTCAGGTTCAAGGCGAACACGTTGATGGCATCGAGTTCGGCGCGTTCGCGCAGGGCGCCCATCAGCTCCGTCTCCAAGTGCATGAAGCTCTTCACGCGCCAGGTCCAGCGCGCCGTGTCGGCCAGCCATTTGTCGGCCGGGCGGCCCTGGTGCTTGATGCCGAAGCGCGCGGCGATGCGGCCTTCGCACGGGTTGTGCGGCGCGTCCCACTTCGGTTTTTCGGCTTCGGTGTCGAGCCGCAGGACGACGTCGAGAATGCCTTCGCGGCGCCCGCGCAACAGGGCCAGCGCGCGGTGCGACGGGACCGTCGATATGGTTTCGGAATAGTCGAAGTAATCGGCGAATTTTTCGCCTTCATCCTGCTTGCCCTCGACCACCTTCGATTCGACGATGCCGTGTTCCTGCACGTATTCGCGCAGCGACTGCAACAAGGTCGCGTCTTCGGCGAAGCGCTCCATCAGGATCTGGCGCGCGCCGTCCAGCGCGGCCTTGGTGTCGGCCACGCCGGGGTTGTTGCCGTCGTCGCTGGTGAACGCTTCGCGCAGGTACTTGGCCGCTTCTTCTTCGGGGGCGATGGTCGGGTCGCCCAGCAAGCCTTCTGCCAGGGGCGCCAGGCCCGCCTCGATCGCGATCTGCGCCTTGGTGCGGCGTTTCTGCTTGTACGGCAGGTACAGGTCTTCCAGGCGCGTCTTGTCTTCGGCGTGGGTGACGGCGTCGAGCAGGGCCGGCGTCATCTTGTTTTGTTCGGTGATCGAGGAGATGATCGCGGCGCGCCGGTCTTCCAGCTCGCGCAGGTAGCGCAGGCGCTCTTCCAGCAGGCGCAACTGGATATCGTCCAGTCCGCCAGTTGCTTCCTTGCGGTAACGCGCGATAAAGGGAACGGTGGCGCCCTCGTCGAGCAGGGCAATGGCGGCGGCAACCTGGACAGGCTTGGCGACAAGTTCAATGGCGAGACGTTGTTCGATAGTTGGGAGCATGGGGAACATCCTGATGGGTCAAGCAGGCAATGATACGCAATCGCGGCGAATGCGCCAGTCTTGACAGTGCCTGGACGGTGTGCAGGGCGAGCGCCGTCCTGGCTGTTTAAAAGGGGACAGTGTACATTGCCTCGGTCCTGTTGATTAGCATAAAAAAACCATGGAAAAATTGCGCCAGTATTTTCTCGAACTTCAATCGACATTACCGGCCGACGGGCCGGGTTTCAGTGCCGTTGTGCTGCAGGATAATGCGCTGGCATGCGAGCTGCATCATGGCATGGCGTCGCTGGAACTGGCGGTGCCGCTGTCGGGAAAGTCGGCCTATTATCTGGCGTCGGAATCGAAGCAGTTTACGGCGGCGTGCATGCTGGCGCTGGTGCGCGCCGGGCGGATCGGCCTCGATGACGATGTGTGCATCCACTTGCCGGAACTGGCGCGCCTGGAACAGGCGTTTCCCCTGCGCTCGCTGCTCAATCACACAAGCGGCATTCCCGATTATTTTCAGTTCTTGCAGTGCCAGCTGGGACGGCACGAAGCCGATTATTTCAACAATGCCTTGATTCTGAAAATGATCGCCGGGTTTGAGTCGCTTGCTTTTCCGACCGGTACACAACATGGTTACAGCAACAGTAACTATATCCTGCTGGCGGCACTGATCGAGCGCCTGAGCGGCTTGTCCGCGGCGCGCTTCGCACGCGAGACCTTGTTCCAGCCACTCGGTATCGAGCGCATGGGCTTTGACGATGACCGCAGCAATATCATCATGCAGCGCGTGCTCAGTTATGAGGCCGATGCGGCGCGCCCGCGCGGATTCAAACAGCATCTGGGCAATGCCAATACAGTGGGCGATGGCGGCGTGTATGCCAGCACCGATGAACTGGTGCTGTGGGAACGCGCATGGCATCGCCAGTGGGACGATAGCGGGAGTCTGTTGCAGGCGATGCTGCAGCCATCGGCGCTGGCCGATGGCACGGTGCTGCCTTACCGTTTCGGGCTGGAGATCATCGAGCGCAATGGCGCCGCCGTGGTGTTTCACAGTGGCGGCTTATGGGGATTTCATACCCTGCTGATGCGGCTGCCGGCGCGGCGCCTGTCGGTGATCTTCCTGGCCAATTGCGACAGCGCCGAACCGGATAGGGAACGGATGCTGGCGGCGCTGGCTTGACATCGCGGCCGGCTGGCGCTGCGCCATCGGGCGCCCTGTGTCGTTTAACGCTTGGCGGCGCCGGCGTACACCTGTTCCAGCACCGCCTGCATGGCAAGCAAATGTTCTTTCTCAATGTCGGCATATTCCCACTCCGGATTGACGACACGCGCGCGCTCGTTGTACCAACATTGACAACGCAGGGCGAGCAAGGCTTCGTCGAGCATGCCGGGCTCAATCTCGCCGCTGATGCGCAACTGGCCGAAGGCCGCAGCCACCCTGACCCGCCATTCATCGGTCAGGAAACACTCATTGACCGGTTCCAGCGCCAGCCACGGTTCGATCTCGGCGGGTTCGGCGCGCCAGATATTGTCAGGAACCGGATAATCCCATTCCTCAAACAAGCCGCGCACGAACGAGGCGATCTCGCGATTGCGCCCGCCGTGCTGGTACCAATCCTGCAGCGCGGACAGGGTATCGTGGCCGGCGTCGCTACCGAATGGACTGAAATCGTTGCACCCGTCGTAGTAAAAATCGTCAGGGGCCAATTTCGCATAGCGCGGATGGCAATTGTCCCGGTTCATGCCCTCGTCATGATCGAAGTAATACTGCGTCATCTCAGCATTCGAAGCCATGTTGTTCGCGATATTGCTTGACCTCTTGCGCCGGCATCGACTTGAACATGGCGCAGACGGTGAAGCTGCCTTTTTGCTTGCCGTTCTGGACGTAGCCCCAATCTGAAATATCGGCGCGCTTGAAGGTGATTTCATCGCCGTTTTCGACGCTCTCGACGATATCCGGGTCGTTGGCGATGGTGCCGGTAAAGCCAGTCTTGGTCTGCTTGAATGGCATGACCCAGAAATGCTCGCTGCCGTTCTTGTCGGTGACTTTTACCTTGAGGCGAAACAGATCCGCGCCTTTGGGTGGTTTGGCATAAATGGCGAGAAAGGAATCGAGCGAGCCTTGCGCCTTGACGATCGCGGCCGCCATGTCTTTGTTTTCATTGGCGATCATGACCGCACGGTCGCCGATCTGGGCATTGGCGGTGGCGGTAAACAGCAGCAGGGCGAGGACGGCGGACAGTTTCATGATTTCTCCAGGAGGGGGGGCGAGTGCGGCGACGATCACCGTGCGACTCGAAGGTTGCCATATTATCTACATTGTAAATAAATAGCAATATTCGAGTCATGGCGGTATCGGTATCGGGAATGCGGCGATGCATTTTTGCACCCGCGCTTACCCTTGCCGCATGAATGCCGTGGCACGCCCCCTGAGCGCGCATCAACCCATCCCTGCGTGCGAAAGAGAACAGAACACAAGCGTCTTTATGTCGGATAATATCGGGTGTTATCGTCTTCGATATTGCCCTTACAGAACACATGCACACGATGGATTTAACGCGCGACGAACCCCGCGAAGGACGCCCTGCCACCGCTGCGCCGCACGCTACCCCGGCGTCGGCCCTGCCGGCGCCGATCGCCAGCTGGCTGCAACGGGTCGAGGCCGCCGCCCACCCGCAGCCCAAGCTCGACCTGGAGGTCAAGGATCCCAAAGTCGCCCAGTACAAGTTCGTCTATGTGCTGGCGCCGACCAGCGGCGGGCGCCACGTGGCCCTGTGCCTGTGCAAGGCACGCCTGCGCCCGAACGGCGAAGTGGCCGCCGCCAGCCCGGTCAGCGAAGTGTTTTCCCTGCTCTCGGCCCCGCCCGCCTACCTGGAAGGCGACGATGAAGACCTGGTGCGTTTCTTCATCGCCATGCGCAGCGGCGCCGCCTCCCAGGGCGGCAGCGCGACCGAGCCGAAAGGCAAGGTCGGCGCCATCCTGCTGCAAATGTTGCTGGAACAAGACAAGCTGCTGTGGGCGAATTCCTGGGCCGACATGGCCAACGGCCTGATCTACCCATTGCAGGCCGGCCCCGTGCGCGAAGCCAACCTGGTCTGGCGCGAGGAAGGCCGCAGCGCGCGCCTCGGCTGGCAAGTCCAGCCCGCCAGCGGCGCGACCCATACCGCCGCCGACCAGATCGACTACATGCTGCCGACCGATCCGCCGTGGTACATCGACAACCTGTCCTGCGGCGCGCTGGCGCTCAACCGGGGCGGGGTCGACATTTCCCTGGCCGACTTGCAGGCGCTGGTGGCGCAAGCCCCGGCCCTGAGCGGCAACGATAAGAAGCGGGTGTCGCAACTGTTGCTGGCCCACGGCTTGCAGCAACTCATGCCCCTGCCGCAGCCGCTGACCCAGCGCCTGCGCGACGACGTCAAGCCGCGTCCGCACTTGCTGCTCGACAGCGTGCCGCTGGCCGATGGCGCGCACCAGCGCTGGCACGATTACGCCGTGCTCTCGTTCGACTACGACGGCGAGCGCGTGGCCTTCGACCCGGCCCAGCGCGTGGTGCGCCAGGTGGGCGAGGTGACCGAAGTCATCGCCCGCGATAGTGCGGCCGAGGCCGCCGCACTGGAAGAACTGACCGCCCTCGGTTTCCGCAAGCCCGGCACGCCGCCGCTCAATGCCCTGGCCGGCGCCCGGCAACTGGAAAGCCAGGCGCACTGGCTGCGGTTTGCCGCAGGCGACCTGGCCGGCCTGGTCGACGCTGGCTGGCATGTGCAGAAATCCAACAAATACCGCTACGATGTCGTCGCCGTCGAAGACTGGTACGCCGAGATCGACGAGCCGGTCGAAGCGGGCAATGCCTGGTTCGAGCTGGAGCTGGGCATCGTGGTCAACCAGAAAAGAGTGCCGCTCTTGCCGGTGCTGGTGCAACTGATCCGCAGCGCGCCGAGCGACTTCGATCCCGAGGTGCTGGCCGCCCACGCCGACGCCGACCAGATGCTGGCCACCTTGCCGGACGGCCTGCGCGTGGCGCTGCCCTGGGGGCGCTTGAAGCCGATTCTCAACACGCTCGGTGAACTTTACTTCAGCGACAAGATCAAAGCCAAGGTCAGGCTCTCGACCCTGGATGCGGGCCGTCTCGAAGAACTGGCGCGCGGAACCGCGTTGCGCTGGTTCGGCGGCGAGCAGTTGCGCGAAACCGGCCGCAAGCTGAGCTTGTTCGGTTCGGTGCAAAAAGTGGCGCCCCCGGCAGGGCTGCAGGCCACCTTGCGCGACTACCAGGCAGATGGCCTGGCGTGGATGCAATTTTTGCGCGAGTACGACCTGGCCGGCATCCTGGCCGATGACATGGGTCTGGGCAAGACCGTGCAAACCCTGGCCCACATCCTGATCGAAAAAGAAGCCGGCCGCCTGACCCATCCGGCGCTGGTCATCGCGCCCACCAGCCTGATGACCAACTGGCAGGACGAGGCGGCCCGTTTCGCGCCCGACCTGCGCGTTCTGCTGCTGCAAGGCAAGGAGCGCCTGGAACAGTTCGACAAGATCGAGAAAGTCGACCTGGTCCTGACCACTTACGCCCTGTTGCCGCGCGATGAAGAAAAGTTGCGCGAGCATGAGTTCCACCTCGTCATCCTCGACGAGTCGCACTACATCAAGAACAACCGCTCCAAGGCGGCCCAGAGCGCCGGCCTGCTCAAGTCGCGCCACCGCCTGTGCCTGACCGGCACGCCGCTCGAAAACCACCTGGGCGAGCTGTGGTCGCAATTCCATTTCCTGCTGCCGGGCTTGCTGGGCGATGAAAAAACCTTCAACAACCAGTTCCGCCACCCGATCGAGCGCCAGGACGACCCGCTGCGGCGCGCGCTGCTGAACCGCCGGATCCGGCCTTTCCTGCTGCGCCGTACCAAGGACAATGTCGCCAAAGAACTGCCGCCGAAGACCGAAATGGTGCGCAAGGTGGAATTGTCGGGCGCCCAGCGCGACCTGTACGAAACCGTGCGCTTGGCGATGGACAAGAAAGTGCGCGACGAGATCGACAAAAAAGGTGTGGCGCGCAGCCAGATCGTCATCCTGGAAGCCTTGCTCAAGCTGCGCCAGGTCTGTTGCGACCCGCGCCTGGTGAAGGCCTTGCCGGCCAAGAAGAAGGACAGCGGTTCCGCCAAGCTGATCGACCTGATGCAAATGGTCGACGATTTGCTCGAAGAAGGGCGCAAGATCCTGGTGTTCTCGCAATTTACCAGCATGCTGGCGCTGATCGAGGAAGAGCTCAACGCGCGCCGCATCCCGTACGCCTTGCTGACTGGCGACACCAAGGATCGCGCGGCCCAGGTCGCCGCCTTCCAGCAGGGGGCGGTGCCGATCTTCCTGATCAGCCTGAAAGCGGGCGGCGTCGGCCTGAACCTGACCGCGGCCGATACCGTGATCCACTACGATCCGTGGTGGAATCCGGCCGCCGAAAACCAGGCCACCGACCGCGCCTGGCGCATCGGGCAGGACAAGCCGGTATTCGTGTACAAGCTGATCGCCAAGGGCACCCTGGAGGAAAAAATCCAGTTGCTGCAACAAAAGAAATCCGACCTGGCGCAGTCGATCCTGGCCGAAGGCGAGTCGCACAAAATGAGCCTGACGCAAGAAGACCTGCAAGCCATTTTTGCGCCGCTGGACGAATAAGCGCCTCCCATGTGTATTCATATACTTGCTGCAATGTTGGCGATATACTAGCGGAGTGTGATGTTGAATAGCTAAAGAAAGTGTTTCATGAACGGTCATGCCAGCGAGGCAAGCCAAGGGCCGGTGCGGTCCAGCGACAACATGCTCGTGGAACAGTTTCGCGCCATCGCCGAGTTGCGCGGCGATGTGGCCTGGATCGTCGATTGCGCGTCCGCTACCTTGTCCTATATCAGCCCATCGGTGCGTGACTTGCTCGGCTACGAGGCTGCGGATTTCATCAAGCAACTGTCCAGCCAGCAAGCCGAGTCGCCGCTGGCCGCCTTGTGCGCGGGCTTGCCGCAGCGTCTCGCCCGCTTCAACGCCGGCGACCAGAGCCGGCGCGAGCTGCTGCGCCATGTCGAGCAGCTGCGTCCGGATGGCAGCACGGTCCCGCTCGAGGTGCGCTCGACCTTGCTGACCGACGCCAGCGGCAAGCCATGCGCGCTGGTCGGCGTGCTGATCGACGCCAGTGCCGCACGCGCGCGGGCCGAGGAACAGCGCCGCTTTGCGAGCATGCTGAACCATGAATTCCGCACGCCCTTGTCGACCATCGACGGCGCCATCCAGCGCCTGGAGGCGACCGCAACGCAGGCCGACGAGCCGACCCGCCAGCGTTATCGCAAGATCCAGGCGGCGGTGGACCGGCTGATCGGCATGCTCGACCAGTACCTGTCGCCCGACCGCATGGACGAGATCGGCAGCGCGCGCCAGCCCGACACCGTCGCGCCCGAGCTGCTGTTGCAGGAAGCGGCGGCCCAGGTCAGCGCGGCAGGGGGCAGCGCGCGCATCGAATCGAGCGGCTTGCCGCCCCTGATCCGCGCCCAGCCGAACGCCTTGCGCCTGGCGTTGAAAGTGCTGGTGGATAACGCACTGCAATATTCGCCGCCGGGGCACGCCATCATCCTGGCCGGGTACGCCACGGCCGATGGCATCGAGCTGTCCGTGCGCGACCAGGGACAGGGCGTGCCGCCAGCCGAAATGGCCATGATTTTCGGCAAGGGTTGTCGTGGAAGTAATGCCGTGGGCACGGGCTCCGGCTTAGGCTTGTATATGGCGCGTTCCGTGATCGAGGTGCATGGAGGCACGATCGATGTGCAAAACGTGCCATTGTCGGGCCCGGTGTTCAAAATCTGGCTCCCCGCGCAACGTGCGGCGGGGAAAAGAGTTGCGCCAGAAGGTAGCAGCAGTGATAATTCCGGTAATCAACACACTAGGGAAGGCACCGCGCGCAAGTAGGGAAACTACGCACGGGGTAATGAAATGAAGAAAATGGCCAACCCATGACGCACATATTGATTGTTGAGGACAACGGCGACTATGCCGGCGATATGGCGGAGTTTCTGACCGAACTCAAGCATGAAGTAATGATTGCGACCACCGCCGCCGAGATGTGGGCGGCCCTGACCAAGACCCCGACCGCCGTGGTCGTGCTCGACCTCGGCTTGCCCGACGAAGACGGTTTCAATGTGATTCCGCGCATGCGCCAGCTGTATCCCGAAATCGGCCTGCTGGTGCTGACCGGACGAGTCGCGTTCGACAACCGCATTCTGGGCTTGCGCCTGGGCGCCGATCATTACCTGACCAAGCCGATCAAGTTTCCGGAACTCGCTGCCCATATCGAGGCGCTCGACCGGCGCGTGCGTCCGCCCGAGCCGGCGGCCCAGCTGCCGAGCAAGTGGACCTTGCGCGTCAGTGCGCGCCAGCTCGAACTGATGGGCGCGGTGATCGACCTGACTGAAAAAGAGTGCAACTTCCTGCACCTGCTCACGCTCAACACCCGTCCGGTGCCGCGCCAGGTGATCGTGGCCGGCATGGGTGGCGACGACCCGGACGCCAGCCGCCGCGTCGACATGCTGGTGTACCGCCTGCGCAAGAAAGCCCGCTCCGGCCTCGGCCAGGACTTGCCGCTGCGCAGCGCCTACGGCGAAGGCTACAGCCTGTCCGCCGGTTTCACACTCGCGTAACCGGTTACATTGCGGCGCGGCGCACGCTACCCGGCTGTTCGCCAATAGCAAGCGGGCCTGGGCAAGGCCTTAGGCCAAGCATGCATCGAAAATAGGGACACAGTCATGTGGTCTGAGCATGGGTCTGCATTTAATGAGGGACAGGGCCAGGCCGATTCAGTAAAATGGCGTGATCCCCTCGTTTCTCATACTGCCATGGCCCGCCTTCCCCGTCTCGTCCTCCCCCACCAGCCGCATCACATCATCCAGCACGGTAACGACCGCCAGCTGATTTTCCGCGAAGCGGAAGATTACCAGCGTTTCCTCGGCTGGCTGAAAGACAGCGCCAAGGAATTCAAGGTCGCCATCCACGCCTACGTGCTGATGCCCAAGCACCTGCACCTGCTGGCATCGCCCTCGACCGTGGAAGGCCTGGCCCAGACCATGCAGCGCGTCGGCCGTTACTATGTGCCCTGGTTCAACGCCAAGTACGGCCGCAGCGGCAGCCTGTTCCAGGGCCGCTTCAAAACGGCCCTGATCGACGCCGCCGCCTACTTCCTGCTGTGCAGCCGCTATATAGAACACAATCCGGTGCGCAACGAGCTCGTTGCCGATCCCCTGGACTACCCGTGGTCGAGCTACGCGCACCACGCCGGCGCCCAGCCCGACAACGTCATCACCGACCACGCCCTGTACTGGGCGCTGGGAAACACCCCCTTCCAGCGCGAAGCCGCTTACATCGAACTGAGCCGGCCAGCCCTGACGCACGAGCAGCTCGACCAGATCGACGCCGCCGTGCTCAAGGGCTGGCCACTCGGTTCCGATGCCTTTAAGACAGAATTGCAACACCGTGCCAAACGCCAGGTACTACCCGCCAAGCGCGGCAGGCCGTTCAAAATCAAGGCCCCCGCCCCCTGAAAACGCCCGCCGGGCGTTTTTTTTCGGCCGTCAAAACCCGCCAAAATCCCTTTTCCAGCTAGCCGAACAGCATCAAGCTGAAAATCGGTTCACTATGTCCCTATTTAATTTTCCGAGCGACGCCAGGCAAATTAATGCGACTCTGACCCTAATTAATTTGCTTGCCCATTCTGCTGCATTGCACTAATGTTGGTGTTCGATTTTAAAAAGCTGTGGAGAATGCGCATGATTGCCCAAGGAATGTACGATCCGTCCAATGAACACGATGCCTGCGGCGTCGGTTTCATCGCCCATATCAAGGGCAACAAGAGCCACTCCATCATCGAGCAGGGCCTCTTGATCCTGAAGAACCTCGATCACCGGGGCGCTGTCGGCGCCGACAAGCTGATGGGCGACGGCGCCGGCATCCTGATCCAGATCCCGGACCAATATTTCCGCGATGAAATGGCGAAGCAGGGCGTGGAACTGCCTCCGCCGGGCGAATACGGCGTCGGCATGGTGTTCCTGCCGAAAGAAAATGCTTCCCGCATCGCCTGCGAGCAAGAAATTGAGCGCGCCGTGCGCATCGAAGGCCAGGTCGTGCTCGGCTGGCGCAACGTGCCGCTGGACGACACCATGCCCATGTCGCCGACCGTGCGCGGCAAGGAACCGGTGATCCGCCAGATTTTCATCGGCCGCGGCCCGGACATCATGGTCACCGACGCGCTCGAACGAAAGCTGTACGTGATCCGCAAGTCGTCCGGGCACGCGATCCAGGCCCTCAAACTGCTGCACGGCAAAGAATTTTTCGTGCCATCGATGTCGGCCCGCACCATCGTCTATAAAGGCTTGCTGCTGGCCGACCAGGTCGGCGTCTATTACAAGGACCTGCAAGATCCGCGCTGCATCTCGGCGCTGGCGCTGGTGCATCAGCGTTTTTCGACCAATACGTTCCCGGAATGGCCGCTGGCCCACCCGTACCGCCTGATCGCCCACAACGGCGAAATCAACACCGTCAAAGGCAACTTCAACTGGATGCGCGCGCGCGAAGGCGTGATGAAGTCGGCCGTGCTGGGCGAGGACCTGCAAAAGCTGTTCCCGCTGATCTATGAAGGCCAGTCCGACACCGCCTGCTTCGACAACGCCCTCGAACTGCTGATCATGGCCGGCTACCCGATCGCCCAGGCCATGATGATGATGATCCCGGAAGCCTGGGAAAATCACACCATGATGGACGACAACCGCCGCGCTTTCTACGAATACCATGCCGCCATGATGGAACCGTGGGACGGCCCGGCCGCCATGGCGTTTACCGACGGGCGCCACATCGGCGGCACCCTGGACCGCAACGGCTTGCGTCCGGCGCGCTACATCGTCACCGACGACGATCTGGTCGTGATGGCCTCCGAATCGGGCGTGCTGCCGATTCCGGAATCGAAAATCATCCAGAAATGGCGCCTGCAGCCGGGCAAGATGTTCCTGATCGACCTGGAAGCGGGCCGCATCATCGACGACAAGGAATTGAAAGACACCTACGCCAACGCCAAGCCGTACAAGGCATGGATCAACTCGGTGCGCATCAAGCTGAACGAAATCAAGCTCAAGGAAAGCCAGCTTGGCCACAACCGCGCCAAGGACGGCGCCTCGGCCCAGGGCGAAAAAACCCCGGCGTCGGTGCTCGACCGCCAGCAAGCCTTCGGCTACACCCAGGAAGACTTGAAATTCCTGATGGCCCCGATGGCCGTGCTCGGCGAAGAAGCCACCGGTTCGATGGGCAACGATTCGCCGCTGGCGGTCATGTCCAACAAGCTCAAGCCCCTGTACAACTATTTCAAGCAACTGTTCGCGCAAGTGACCAACCCGCCGATCGACCCGATCCGCGAAGCGATGGTCATGTCGCTGGTCTCCTTCATCGGTCCCAAGCCGAATTTGCTGGACACCAACAACGTCAATCCGCCGATGCGCCTTGAAGTGTCGCAGCCGGTGCTCGGCTTCGACGACATGGCGCGCCTGCGCAATATCAGCGCCCACACCGGCGGCAAGTTCAAGTCGTACGAACTGAACATTTGCTACCCGGTCGCCTGGGGCAAGGAAGGCATCGAAGCCTCGCTCGCCTCGCTGTGCGCCGAAGCGGTGGACGCGGTCAAGTCCGGCCACAACATCCTGATCGTTTCCGACCGCGCCGTGTCGGCCGAACAGGTTGCCATTCCAGCCCTGCTGGCCACCTCCACCGTCCACCAGCACCTGGTGGCGCGCGGCCTGCGCGCCTCCACCGGCCTGGTCGTGGAAACCGGCTCGGCCCGCGAAACCCACCACTTCGCCCTGCTGGCCGGCTACGGCGCCGAAGCCGTCCACCCCTACCTGGCCATGGAAACCCTGATCGAACTGGCCCAGGGCATGAGCGGCGAGATGTCCGGCGACACTGCCATCTATAACTACACCAAGGCCGTCGGCAAGGGCTTGATGAAGGTGATGTCCAAAATGGGCATCTCGACCTATATGTCGTACTGCGGCGCGCAGATTTTCGAAGTCATCGGCCTGAACAAGTCGCTGGTCGACAAGTACTTCAAAGGCACCTCGTCGAATGTCGAAGGCATCGGCGTGTTCGAAGTGGCCGAGGAAGCGCTGCGCTTGCACAACCTGGCCTTCGGCAACGACCCGCTGTTGGAGGACGCCCTGGACGCCGGCGGCGAATACGCTTTCCGCGTGCGTGGCGAAGAACACATGTGGACGCCTGACGCCATCGCCAAGCTGCAACACTCTACCCGCAGCAACAATTTTTCGAGCTACAAGGAATACGCGCAGATCATCAATGACCAGAGCCGTCGTCATTTGACACTGCGTGGCCTGTTCGAGTTCAAGCTCGATCCGAGCAAAGCCATTGCGCTCGACGAAGTCGAACCGGCCAAGGAGATCGTCAAGCGTTTCGCCACCGGCGCCATGTCGATGGGCTCGATCAGCACCGAAGCCCACGCCACCCTCGCCATCGCCCTGAACCGCATCGGCGGCAAGTCGAACACGGGCGAAGGCGGCGAAGATCCGTTCCGCTACACCAAGGAATTGAAAGGCATCAAGATCAAGCAGGGCGAAACGATGGCTTCCGTCATCGGCGAGCAGAACGTGGTTGTGGACATTCCTTTGCAGGAAGGCGATTCCCTGCGCTCGCGCATCAAGCAGGTTGCCTCGGGCCGCTTCGGCGTCACCGCCGAGTACCTGAACTCGGCCGACCAGATCCAGATCAAGATGGCGCAGGGCGCCAAACCGGGCGAGGGCGGCCAGCTGCCGGGCCACAAAGTGACCGAATACATCGCCAGCCTGCGCTTCTCGGTGCCGGGCGTGGGCCTCATTTCGCCGCCGCCGCACCACGATATCTATTCGATCGAAGACCTGGCGCAATTGATTCACGACTTGAAAAACGCCAATCCGCGCGCCTCGATCTCGGTCAAGCTGGTCTCGGAAGTGGGCATCGGCACGGTCGCGGCCGGCGTGACCAAGGCCAAGGCCGATCACGTGGTCGTTGCCGGCCATGATGGCGGCACGGGCGCCTCGCCCTTGTCGTCGGTCAAGCACGCCGGCACGCCGTGGGAGTTGGGCCTGGCGGAAACCCAGCAAACCTTGGTCTTGAATGGCTTGCGCAGCCGCATCCGCGTACAGGCCGATGGCCAGATGAAGACCGGACGCGACGTGGTGATTGCCGCCATGCTCGGCGCCGACGAGATCGGTTTCGCCACGGCCCCGCTGGTGGTCGAAGGTTGCATCATGATGCGCAAATGCCACCTGAACACTTGCCCGGTCGGCGTGGCGACCCAGGACCCGATCCTGCGCGCCAAGTTCTCGGGCAAACCCGAGTATGTGGTGAACTATTTCTTCTTCGTGGCCGAAGAAGCGCGTCAATTGATGGCCCAGCTCGGCATCCGCAGCTACGACGAACTGATCGGCCGGGTCGACCTGCTCGACAAATCGAAAGCCATCAGCCACTGGAAAGCCCGTGGCCTGGACTTCAGTAACATTTTCTACCAGCCGGAAGTGCCGGCCGGCGGCGCGGTGCGCCAGGTCGAAGAGCAGGATCACGGCCTGGAAAAAGCGCTCGACCACAAACTCATCGCCCAAGCCAAGGCAGCCCTGGAAAAAGGCGAGCGCGTCTCCTTTATCTCGCCGGTGCGCAACGTCAACCGCACCGTCGGCACCATGCTCTCGGGCGAAGTGGCCAAGCGCTACGGCCACGCCGGTTTGCCGGACGACACCATCCACATCCAGCTGCAAGGCACGGCCGGCCAGTCGGCCGCCGCCTTCCTGGCCGCCGGCATCACCCTCGACCTGGTGGGCGAGGGCAACGATTACGTCGGCAAGGGCCTCTCGGGCGGGCGCATCATCGTGCGTCCGAACACCGAGTTCCGCGGCTGGGCGGTCGATAACATCATCGTCGGCAACACGGTGCTGTACGGTGCGATTGCCGGCGAAGCCTTCTTTAATGGCGTGGCGGGCGAACGTTTCGCCGTGCGCAACTCCGGGGCCACGGCGATTGTCGAAGGCTGCGGCGATCACGGCTGCGAATACATGACTGGCGGCACGGTCGTGGTGCTGGGCGCCACGGGCCGCAACTTTGCGGCGGGCATGTCGGGCGGGGTGGCGTATGTCTACGATCCGCTGGGCGATTTCGAGAAGAAATGCAACACCGCCATGGTCAACCTGGAGCGCGTGCTCAGCACCAAGGAGCAGGGCGACCGCGCCGGCTGGCACAGCCAGAGCCGCGCCAGCAACCCGGAATCGGACGAAGCCATCCTCAAGCGCCTGATCGAACGCCACTTCAAGCACACGGGCTCGACCCGCGCGCGCAACCTGCTCGACGACTGGGCAACCGGCCGCGCCAGGTTCGTCAAAGTCTTCCCGACCGAATACAAACGGGCGCTGGAAGAACTGCACAACAGCAGCATGGAAGAAGCGAACGACAAGATCGATTCGGTTGGAAAATCCGTCGCCAAGATCGCTGCCTAAGACAGCCCGGGCGGGCACCGCGTTGCCCGCCGCATAGAACACAAGGAAAAACATCGTGGGTAAAATTACCGGCTTCATGGAATTCAAGCGTCAGGACGAGGGCTATCTCGCACCTGCGGCGCGGGTCAAGAACTACAAGGAATTCGTGCTGCACCTGAGCGATCCGCAAGCGAAGGTGCAGGCGGCGCGCTGCATGGATTGCGGCATCCCTTTCTGCAATAGCGGCTGTCCCGTCAACAACATCATCCCCGACTGGAACGACCTGGTCTTTCACGGCAACTACCGCGCCGCGCTGGACAACCTGCACTCGACCAATAACTTCCCCGAGTTCACCGGCCGCGTCTGTCCCGCGCCGTGCGAGTCGGCCTGTACCCTGGGCATCATCAACGACCCGGTCGGCATCAAGTCGATCGAGCACAAGATCATCGATACCGGCTGGGAGCACGGCTGGGTGCTGCCGCAGCCGCCGGAAAAACTGAGCGGCAAGAAAGTGGCGATCATCGGCTCCGGTCCGGCCGGCCT
Organism: Massilia genomosp. 1; assembly: GCF_011682185.1. Classification (NCBI taxonomy): domain Bacteria; kingdom Pseudomonadati; phylum Pseudomonadota; class Betaproteobacteria; order Burkholderiales; family Oxalobacteraceae; genus Massilia; species Massilia genomosp. 1. The sequence goes on along the minus strand of NZ_WHJF01000054.1, from coordinate 19,468 downwards.
GGCGGCGGCGCAACAACTGGCGCGCGTCGGCCATGCCGTCACTGTGTTCGAGAAAAGCGACCGCATCGGCGGCCTGTTGCGCTACGGCATTCCCGACTTCAAGATGGAAAAGACCCACATCGACTTGCGGGTCAAGCAGATGGAAGCCGAAGGCGTGACCTTCCGCACCAGCGTGCTGGTCGGCAAAGACTTCCCGGCCTCGGTCAACAACTGGGCCAAGGAAACGATTTTCCCCGAAGACCTGGCAAACGACTTCGACGCCATCGTCATGGCCGGCGGCGCCGAGCAACCGCGCGACTTGCCGGTGCCCGGGCGCGAGCTCAAGGGCGTGCATTTCGCCATGGATTTCCTGCCGCTGCAAAACAAGGTCAACGCCGGCGACAAGCTCAAGGACCAGATCAAGGCCAGCGGCAAGAACGTGGTCGTGATCGGTGGCGGCGATACCGGTTCCGACTGCGTGGGCACCTCGAACCGCCACGGCGCCACGTCGGTGGCCCAGTTCGAACTGATGCCACAGCCGCCCGAGCAGGAAAACAAGCCGCTGGTGTGGCCGTACTGGCCGACCAAGCTGCGCACCTCGTCCTCGCACGAAGAAGGATGCGAGCGCGACTGGGCGGTGGCCACCAAGCGTTTCGAAGGCAAGGGCGGCAAGGTCGAGAAGCTGATCGCCTGCAGAGTCGAGTGGAAAGACGGCAAGATGATCGAAGTGCCGAATTCGGAATTCGAGATGAAGGCCGACCTGGTGCTGCTGGCCATGGGTTTTGTCTCGCCGGTACAACAGGTGCTGGACGCCTTCGGTGTCGAAAAAGATGCGCGCGGCAACGCCAAGGCCACCACCGATGGCGATGGCTGCTACGCGACCTCGGTGCCGAAGGTGTTCGTGGCGGGCGACATGCGCCGTGGACAATCGCTGGTGGTATGGGCGATCCGCGAAGGCCGCCAATGTGCCCGCGCCGTTGACGAATTCCTGATGGGCGAATCGGTCCTCCCCCGTTAAACCACCGGTGCCAGGTCTGACATTCGGACACGAGCCCAGCTTTAAACCACCGGTGCCAGGTCTGACATTCAGACACGAGCCCAGCTTTAGAAAACCGCCATGCGATTTTTACAGTTGAGCCTGTGTCCGAATGTCAGACCTGACACCTGGCTGACACCTGGCGAGACACCTGGCGAAGTGTCTCTTTTTTGACTTATTTCACCTTCCTTGTATGCATGAAGTAATGTAAAGTTACATAAACGCATTGTTGAGCAAGAGAAAGAAGTTCGCCTCCGAACCAGTTTTCTCCCCGCTTCTATCCCAACAAAAACAAGCACTTACCTTCAGAAATATCTGACCCGCCGTTCAGTAGTGTTGTATTCTGGCCGCGCGCACCCATTGTGGATCGGGGGCCTCTCAGCAGGGATTGCCCTTTCTGCACTACAATACGCCATTCCCAAATATGAACAGCGCCGTGTCTAATCTTGTCGAAATCCGCGATCTACATTTTTCTTACGGCGACCGTTCGATCTTGTCGAACCTCCGGATGGACTTCCCACGCGGTAAGGTCGTGGCCGTCATGGGCGGTTCCGGCTGTGGCAAGACCACGGTGCTGCGCCTGATCGGCGGCCAGATCCGCCCGCAAAAAGGCTTCGTCACCGTCGCCGGCGAAACCGTCCACGAACTCGATACCGATAATCTGTACCGCCTGCGCCGCAAGATGGGCATGCTGTTCCAGTTCGGCGCCCTGTTCACCGACCTGAGCGTCTTCGAAAACGTCGCCTTTCCGCTGCGCGAGCATACCGACCTGCCCGAAGAGCTGATCCACGACCTGGTGCTCATGAAGCTCAACGCGGTCGGCCTGCGCAATGCCGCCAGGCTGAAACCTGCCGAGATTTCCGGCGGCATGGCGCGCCGCGTGGCCGTCGCCCGCGCCGTCGCGCTCGACCCGGAACTGATCATGTACGATGAACCGTTCGCCGGCCTCGATCCGATCTCGATGGGCGTGACCGCCAACCTGATCCGCAGGCTCAACGATGCGCTCGGCTCCACCTCGATCCTGGTGTCGCACGATGTGCATGAATGCTTTGCGATCGCCGATTATGTGTACTTTATGTCCGCCGGGAAGATTGTCGCCCAGGGTACGCCGGCCGACATGCGCGTCTCCGAGGATCCTTACGTGAAGCAGTTCGTCAATGCCGCGCCCGACGGCCCCGTGCCTTTCCATTACCCCGGCAAGTCGCTGGCCGAAGACCTGGGCCTGGGAGAGCGCAAGTGATCGCTAACTTCCTGGGCGCCATCGGCCAGTCCGTGCGCGAAAACATCGCCAGCGTCGGTTTCGCCACGCGCTCCTTTTTCACCCTGCTGGGCGTGACCCCGGGCGCGCTGCGCCGTCCCGGACTCATTTCCGAACAGATTCATTTCATCGGCAATTATTCGCTGGTGATCATCATCGTCTCCGGCTTGTTCGTCGGCATGGTGCTCGGCTTGCAGGGCTATATCACCCTCACGCCCTACGGCGCCGAACAAAAGCTCGGCCAGGTGGTCGCGCTGGCGCTGGTGCGCGAACTCGGGCCGGTCGTGACCGCCCTGCTGTTCGCCGGCCGCGCCGGTACCTCGCTGACCGCGCAAATCGGCTTGATGAAAGCCGGCGAGCAACTCTCGGCCATGGAAATGATGGCCATTAACCCGGTGCAGCGCGTGCTGGCACCGCGTTTCTGGGCCGGCGTCATTGCCATGCCCATCCTCGGCACCATCTTCAGCGCCGTCGGCGTACTCGGCGGCTATCTGGTCGGCGTGCAGCTGATCGGCGTCGACGAAGGCGCCTTCTGGTCGCAGATGCAGGCGAACGTGGATGTGCAGCACGATGTCGTCAACGGCATCATCAAGAGCTTCGTGTTCGGCATCGCCGTCACCTTCACCGCGCTGTTCCAGGGCTACCAGGCCCAGCCGACGCCGGAAGACGTGTCGCGCGCCACCACCCGTACCGTTGTGATCGCGTCGCTGACCGTCTGGGGTCTGGACTTCGTGATGACCGCGATGATGTTTAACTAAATCCCGTTCGACTAAATACATTGAATCTGGCGGCACACAGCGCCGCATAACACGAGTTAGGAAATCAAATGCATCGTAAATCCATCGACGTCTGGGTCGGCCTGTTTGTCCTGCTGGGCCTGGCAGCGCTGCTGTTCCTCGCCCTCAAGGCCGGTAATATGAGTACATTGTCGTTCGGCAAGACCTACCTGGTCCAGGCCAAGTTCGACAATATCGGCGGGCTCAAGCCGCAAGCACCGGTGAAAAGCGCCGGCGTGGTGGTCGGGCGCGTGGGCGATATCAAGTTTGATGACAAGACTTATCAGGCGCTGGTAACCTTGGAACTGGAGACGGGCTATAACTTCCCGAAAGATAGCTCGCTCAAGATCCTCACCGCCGGCCTGCTCGGTGAACAGTACATCGGTATTCAGGCAGGTAGCGACGATGCCAACAAGCTGGTCAATGGTGACCGCATTAACACGACCCAATCTGCCACCGTGCTGGAAGACCTGATTAATCAGTTCATCTACAGCAAGGCGGCCGACGGAAAGGAATAAGAGCAATGACATTCATGAAGCCGAACCGCGCCCCGACCTGGCGCGTCAGCGCTGCCGCCCTGGTGGCCATTGCCACCCTGAGCGGTTGCGCCACCAACAACCCGCGCGATCCGCTCGAGCCGTTCAACCGCACGATGTTCAAGTTTAACGACACCATCGACCAGGCCGCGCTCAAACCGGCCGCCAAAGCCTATAAAACGGTGCTGCCGAGCTTCGTGCAAACCGGCGTGAACAACTTCTTCGGCAACCTGTCCGATGTCTGGACCGGCGCTAACAACTTGATGCAAGGCAAGGGCGAGCAAGGCATGTCCGACTGGACCCGCGTTGCCCTCAATTCCACCTTCGGCATCGGCGGCCTGTTCGATATCGCTTCCGAAGCGGGCCTCAAAAAGCACAACGAAGACTTCGGCCAGACCCTCGGCTACTGGGGCGTGCCGAGCGGCCCCTACCTGATGCTGCCGCTGCTGGGACCGTCCACCGTGCGCGATACCTCCGGCTTGCCGGTTGATATGGCCGCCAACGGCTGGTCCTACGTCGATCCCGCGTCGACCCGCAACATCGGCACCGCGATCCGCGTGATCGACGCCCGCGCCAACATCCTGGACGCCTCGAACCTGATGGAAGAAGCCGCACTCGACCGTTACGAATTCATCCGCGACGGCTTCCTGCAACGCCGCCAGGGCCAGGTCTTCGATGGCGAAAGCTCGCGCAAGGCGCTGAAAGAAGCCAACGACGGACCGGCCGACGCCAAGAGCATCCGCGCCGCCTACGCCGACGATGACAGCGCGTCGCCTGGCGCGTCGCCTGGCGCGTCGCCTGGCGCGTCGCCTGGCGCTGCGGCCACGGCCACGGCGCCGGCGGCCACGCCGAGCGCGCCTGTCGCGCCGCCAGCGACGCCAGCGGCGGCACCGGCTGTGTCATCCGAAACGCCCTCGAAGTAGTTAACCGTTAAACTGGACCGTCAACGCACGGTCCAGCCGGTATCAACGCAACCTTTTCGAAAAGAGCTTATGAAACTGATCAAACACCTTATTGCCCTCGCGACAGTGACCATTGCCACCAGCGCCATCGCTGCCGCCCCTGGCGAAGCGCCGGACGCGCTCGTCAAGCGCATCAGCGCCGACGTCATCGACACCGCCAAAGCCGACAAGGATATCCAGGCCGGCAACCATAAAAAGGTCATGGACTTGGTCGAAAGCAAGATCTTGCCGCACGTTGACTTCATGCGCATGACCCAGCTGGCCGCCGGCCGCGCCTGGCGCGATGCCTCGCCTGAACAGCAAAAGCAACTCTCGAACGAGTTCCGCACCCTGCTGATCTTTACGTACTCGGGCGCGCTGTCGCAGATCAAGAATGAAACCGTCGAGTTCAAGCCGCTGCGCGCCGCGCCGGAAGACAAGGAAGTCGAAGTGCGTTCGCAAGTGAACGTGGCCCGCGGCGAGCCGGTCACCCTGAACTATCGCCTGGCGCAAACCCCGGCCGGCTGGAAGATTTTCGACATCAACGTGCTCGGCGCGTGGCTGGTGGAAACCTACAAGGGCACGTTTGCTTCGGAAATCAACAAGTCCGGCATCGATGGCCTGATCAAGACCCTGGCCGAGCGCAACAAGAAGCTGGCCGCCAAGCCGCTGGCCAAGCCACTCAAATAACATGGTTCAAACCAACAAGCTCGAGAACATCGATACCCTGACCGTACACAACGCCAAGGCGGCACTGGTGCAGGGTTACGATGCGATCAAGGCGGGCCAGACCGTGTTCGATTTCGGCACCGTCAAGGTCGCCGATTCGTCCGCCGTCGCGGTCTTGCTGGCCTGGCAGCGCGCCGCGCGCACCGCCGGCGTGGTGCTGTCCTATGTCAATCTTCCGGACAGCCTGAAAAGCCTGGCCGCGCTGTACGGCGTCGATGCCTTCCTGGTGGACACCCCCGCCAACCTGCACCACCATTGATCCTGCCTTTGGGGAGGCCTGCGCGCCTCCCCACTCCCCCTGCCTGTAACCCTGGGCAACTCTGTTTCTCCCGATTTCCCCTATAATTGACGGCTCACCCCGCAATGTCTCTGCATGCTGTATAGACATTTGCTCACCCAAAAAGACGCATGACAGCGATTCAAATTAGCAACGTCGAGAAAAGCTACAAGGCCCTCAAAGCCTTGGGTGGCGTCTCCCTGACGATTGAAGAAGGCGAGTTCTTTGGCCTGCTCGGCCCCAACGGCGCCGGCAAGACCACCCTGATCTCCACCATCGCCGGCCTGATCCGCCCCGATGCGGGCACGGTCGCCATTCACGGCCACGATGTCGTCACCGATTTCCGCGAAGCGCGCAAGAAGCTCGGCGTGGTGCCGCAGGAACTGGTGTTCGATCCCTTCTTCACGGTGCGCGAAACCTTGCGCCTGCAATCGGGCTACTTCGGCCTGAAAAACAACGACAAGTGGATCGACGAGGTCATGGGCAACCTGGACCTGACCAGCAAGGCCGACGTGAACATGCGCGCACTCTCTGGCGGCATGAAGCGGCGCGTGCTGGTGGCCCAGGCGCTGGTCCACAAGCCGCCCGTGATCGTGCTCGACGAGCCGACCGCCGGCGTCGACGTCGAACTGCGCCAGACGCTCTGGAAGTTCATCTCGCGCTTGAACAAGGAAGGCCACACCGTGGTGCTGACCACCCACTACCTGGAAGAAGCGCAAGCCATGTGCCAGCGCGTGGCCATGCTCAAGGGCGGCAAGGTGGTCGCACTGGACACCATGTCGGCCCTGATCCGGCGCATCTCCGGTTCGCAGCTGATCGTCCACCTGGCCAGCGGGGTGCTGCCGGAAGCGCTGCGCCACCTGGTCTCGCACGACGAACATGACAATGGCAGCGGCAACGGCGGCGGCATGAAATACAGCCTGCGCGTAAACGAATACGGCGAAGTCGAACAGATCCTGGCGCGCCTGCGCGAAAGTGGCGCCGTCATCGACGAAATGCAGCTGCAGCAGGCCGACCTGGAAGACATCTTCCTGCAGATTATGGACAAGGGTACGCTATGAACATGTTCTCGGTGGGCTTCCAGACCCTGCTCTACAAGGAAATGCTGCGTTTCTGGAAGGTGGCCACGCAAACCGTGCTCGCGCCCGTGCTCACAGCCATGCTGTACCTGCTGATCTTCGGCCACGTGCTCGAAGGTCACGTCAACGTGCGCGGCGTGAACTACACCGCCTTCCTCATTCCCGGCCTGGTGATGATGAGCGTCTTGCAGAATGCCTTCGCCAACTCCTCGTCCTCGCTGATCCAGTCCAAGATCACCGGCAACCTGGTGTTCATTTTGCTGCCGCCGCTGTCGCACTGGGAGATTTTGTCGGCCTACGTGCTCGCCTCCGTGGTGCGCGGCCTGACGGTCGGCGCCGGCGTGTTCATCGCCACCGTGTGGTTCGCCAAACTGTCGTTCGCCGCGCCGCTGTGGATCCTGGCCTTCGCGCTGCTGGGCGCGGCCATCCTCGGCACCATGGGGGTCATTGCCGGCATCTGGGCCGAAAAATTCGACCAGCTGGCCGCCTTCCAGAACTTCTTGATCATGCCCGCTACTTTTCTGTCCGGCGTGTTCTACTCGATCCACTCGCTGCCGCCATTCTGGCTCACCGTGTCGCACTTCAATCCGTTTTTCTACATGATCGACGGCTTCCGTCACGGCTTCTTCGGCCAGTCCGACGTCTCGCCGTGGACCAGCCTTGCGATCGTGTCGGCCTTTTTCGCGGTACTCGCGGGTATCGCCATCAACCTGCTCAAGCGCGGCTACAACCTGCGCCATTAATGCGTCATTCATCAGAGGAATCATCGTGGCTACCACACCAGAACTTATTCACGGCTACATCAGCGCCGGTCTCGAATGCACCCACCTCGAAGTGGATGGCGACGGCCAGCACTTCACCGCTGTCATCGTCTCGCCGGCGTTTGCCGGCAAGCGCCCGATCCAGCGTCACCAGATCGTCTACGCTGTGCTGGGCGAGCGCATGCGCGAAGAAATCCACGCGCTGTCGATGAAAACGCTCACCCCAGAAGAATACCAAGGTTAAAAGGATAACAAGCATGGACAAGCTCCAAGTGGTCGGAGGCAAGCGCCTCGAAGGGGAAATCGTCATTTCGGGCGCCAAGAACGCGGCCCTGCCGATTTTGTGCGCCGGTTTGCTCACCTCGGGCGACCTTGAACTGTCGAACGTGCCGCGCCTGCACGACGTCAAGACCATCCTCAAGCTGCTGGCCCAGACCGGCCTGAAGGTGACCCAGGACGACGAGCGCGTGACCTTGAACGGCAGCGCCATCACCACCCTGGAAGCGCCGTATGAGCTGGTCAAGACCATGCGCGCATCGATCCTGGTGCTCGGCCCCTTGCTGGCGCGCTTCGGCGAAGCCAAGGTCTCGCTGCCGGGCGGCTGCGCCATCGGTTCGCGTCCGGTCGACCAGCACATCAAGGGTTTGCAGGCGCTCGGCGCCGAGATCACCATCGAAGGCGGCTACATCTACGCCAAGTGCAAGAAGCTCAAGGGCGCGCGCATCCGCACCGACATGATCACCGTCACCGGCACCGAGAACCTGCTGATGGCGGCCACCCTGGCCGACGGCGAAACCATCCTCGAAAACGCCGCGCGCGAGCCGGAAGTGACCGACCTGGCCAACCTGCTGGTGGCCATGGGCGCCAAAATTGAAGGCATCGGCACCGACCGCCTGGTGATCCAGGGCGTGGCCGAACTGCACGGCGCCAGGCACGCGGTGATCTCGGACCGCATCGAAGCGGCCACGTTCCTGTGCGCGGTGGCGGCCACCGGCGGCGACATCCTGCTCAAGAACACCCGCACCGACTATTTCGACGTGGCGCTCGACAAGCTGCGCGAGATCGGCCTGGTCATGACCATGGGCCCCGCTTCGATCCGTGCGCAGATGGGCGGCCGCCCGAAGCCGGTGTCGTTCCGCACCACCGAGTATCCGGGCTTCCCGACCGACATGCAGGCCCAGTTCATGGCTGTCAATACGATCGCCTCGGGCGGCAGCCGCATTACCGAAACGATCTTCGAAAACCGCTTCATGCACGTGCAGGAGATGAACCGCCTGGGCGCCGCGATCCAGACCGAGGGCAACACCGCCCACGTCAAGGGCGTCGACAAGCTGGTGGGCGCGCCCGTGATGGCGACCGACCTGCGCGCCTCGGCCTCGCTGGTGATCGCCGCCATGGCCGCGCAAGGCACCACCATCATCGACCGCATCTATCACCTCGACCGCGGCTACGACCGCATGGAAGTGAAGCTGTCGGCGGTGGGCGCCGATATCGTCCGCATCAAGTAAAGAAGCCAGAGAAAACATCAATGAGCACATTCAGTAACCCGGCCAACTCCCAGCTGATCCTGGCGCTGTCGAAAGGCCGTATCTTCGACGACACCATGCCTCTCTTGGCGTCGGCCGGCATCACCGTCACCGACAACCCGGAGACTTCGCGCAAGCTGATTTTGGCGACCAACGATCCGAACGTGCGCGTCATCATCGTGCGCGCGTCCGACGTGCCGACCTATGTGCAGTACGGCGCCGCCGATTTCGGCGTGGCCGGCAAGGACGTGCTGCTCGAGCACGGCGGCGAAGGCCTGTACCAGCCGATCGACCTGAACATCGCCAAATGCCGCATGTCGGTGGCGGTGAACGCCGGCTTCGACTACGACAAGGCGGTGCGCCAGGGCGCGCGCCTGCGCGTGGCCACCAAGTTCGTCCAGACCGCGCGCGAGCATTTCGCCGCCAAGGGCGTACACGTCGACCTGATCAAGCTGTATGGTTCGATGGAGCTGGCGCCCCTGGTCGGCCTGTCGGACGCGATCGTCGACGTGGTCTCCACCGGCAGCACCCTGCGCGCCAACAACCTGGTCGAAGTCGAAGAGATCATGGACATCTCCTCGCGCCTGGTGGTGAACCAGGCCGCGCTCAAACTCAAGCGCGAGCGCCTGCAACCGATTCTCGACGCCTTCGAACGCGCCTCGCGCCTGAACAACTAAAGAGCTAGAAACGACTATCATGACCATCCAGATCCGCCACCTCGATTCGGCCCAGCCGGACTTCAAGCAACGCCTCGATACCCTGCTGGCCTTCGAAGCGTCCACCGATGAAGCGATTGAACAATCGGTGGCGGCGATCCTGCATGACGTCAAACATCGTGGCGACGCCGCCGTCCTTGAGTACACCAACAAATTCGACCGCATTCCCGGCGGCGCCGCCAGCATGGCCGCCTTCGACGTGCCGCAAGCCGAACTCCAGGCCGCACTCGCTGCGCTGCCGGCAGCCCAGCGCGCGGCGCTGGAAACGGCGGCCGAACGGATTCGTGTCTTCCACGAGCGGCAAAAAGAAGAACTGCGCGGCTTTACCTACACCGAGCCCGATGGCACGGTGCTGGGCCAGAAAATCACCCCGCTCGACCGGGTCGGCATCTACGTCCCGGGCGGCAAGGCGGCCTACCCGTCGTCGGTGCTGATGAACGCGGTGCCGGCCAAGGTGGCCGGCGTGCCTGAAATTATCATGGTGGTGCCGACCCCGGACGGCGTGAAAAACCAGATGGTGCTGGCCGCCGCCGCCATTGCGGGCGTCACGCGCGTGATCACCATCGGCGGCGCCCAGGCTGTCGGCGCGCTGGCCTACGGCACCGCCACCATCGCCCCGGTCGACAAGATCGTCGGCCCCGGCAACGCCTACGTGGCCGCGGCCAAGCGGCGCGTGTTCGGCACGGTCGGCATCGACATGATCGCCGGCCCGTCCGAAATCCTGGTGCTGTGCGACGGCAGCACCGACCCGGACTGGGTCGCGATGGACCTGTTCTCGCAGGCCGAGCACGACGAACTGGCGCAGGCCATCATGCTGTGCCCCGACGCCGACTACATCGCACGGGTCGAAGCGAGCATCCACAAGCTGCTGCCGAGCATGCCGCGCGCGGACACCATCCGCACCTCGATGACCGACCGTGGCGCCCTGGTCAAGGTGCGCGACATGCAGGAAGCGTGCGACATCGCCAACGCCATCGCCGCCGAGCACCTGGAAATTTCGGCCGAGGACCCGCAGCAATGGGCCGACAAGATCCGCCATGCCGGCGCCATGTTCCTCGGGCGTTTTTCGTCCGAGTCGCTGGGCGACTATTGCTGCGGCCCGAACCACGTGCTGCCCACCTCGCGCACCGCGCGCTTTTCGTCGCCGCTGGGCGTGTACGACTTCCAGAAGCGCTCGTCCATCATTTTCGTCAGCGAAGCCGGTGCGCAAACGCTGGGCAAGGTCGCGGCCGAACTGGCCTACGGCGAAGGCTTGCAGGCGCACGCGCGCAGCGCCGAACTGCGACTGCGACCGGCGCCATGAGCGACTGGCTCAATCAGGTATTTTGCGAGGATGCGCTGAGTGGACTTTCGCGCATCCCGGACGGTTCCATCGACCTGATTCTGACCGACCCGCCGTATAACCTGGGCAAGGACTACGGCAACAACTCCGACCAGCAAAGCGTGGCCGATTACCTGGCCTGGACCGAGCAATGGATCTCAAAGGCGCTGCCCAAGCTCAAGCCCAACGGCAGTTTGTATATTTTCCTGACGTGGCGCTTTTCGCCCGAGATTTTCGTCATGCTCAAGCAGCGCATGACGATGATGAACGAGATTATCTGGGACCGCCGGGTGCCGTCGATGGGCGGCAGCGTGCGCAGTTTCAGTTCGGTGCATGACACGATCGGCTTTTTTGTGAACCGCAAGGATTACTACTTCGACCTGGACGCGGTGCGTATTGCCTACGACGCGGCGACCAAGAAGGCCCGTTCGCGTTCGATCTTCGTCGGCGCCAAGTGGCTGGAAGTGGGCTACAACCCCAAGGATCTGTGGAGCGTGTCGCGCCTGCACAAGGAACACCCGGAGCGCGCCGATCACCCGACCCAGAAGCCCCTCGAGATCATCGAGCGCATGGTCAAGGCCTCGTGCCCGCCGGACGGCGTGGTGATGGACTTGTTCATGGGCAGCGGCACCACGGCCATGGCGGCCAAGCGCTGCGGACGCAATTTTGTCGGCTTCGAGCTCAATGCCGCGTACTGCGAGATCGTCGCCGCGCGCCTGGCTTCGCCGCCGGAGCAGGAAATGGTCAAGAAGCGCAAGCCGCCCAAGAAGGCTGCGCAGGCTGAAAATGCTTAGAACTGTCATTCCCACCACCACCGCCAGCGCCGTCGTTCCCGCGCAGGCGGGAACCCAAGTTCGCCGATCCGCCGACGGCTACGGTACGAACTTGGATTCCCGCCTGCGCGGGAATGACGGTAACTTAAGGAGCAAAGCAGCATGAGTTTCATCGACACGCTGATCGCCAACACGATCCGTCCCGAGGTCCAGGCCGACCACGCCTACGTCGTCGCCGACGCCGACGGCTTCATCAAACTCGACGCGATGGAGAACCCATACTCGCTGCCTGCCCACCTGCGCGAAGAACTGGGCCAGCGCCTGGCCGCCGCGGTCCTGAACCGCTATCCGCTGCCAAGCAACGCCACGCTCAAACACAAGATTTGCACGCGCCTGGGCGTACCAGGCGGTTACGACGTCATCCTCGGCAACGGCTCCGATGAACTGATCTCGATCATGGCCACCGCCGTCTCGGGCGGCGCGCGCCGCCCGGTGATCCTGGCGCCGACGCCCGGCTTCGTGATGTTTTCGCGCTCGGCCATGCTGGCCGGCGCCACGTTCGTGGGCGTGCCGCTGCGCGCCGACATGACGCTCGACCAAGCCACCATGCTCGCCAGGATCGCCGAGCACAAGCCGGCGCTGGTGTTCCTGGCCTACCCGAACAACCCGACCGGCAACCTGTTCGACCCTGACGAGATGGTCGAGATCATCCGCGCCGTCGGCGACACCGGCATCGTCGTCGTCGACGAAGCCTACGGCCCGTTCGCGCGCACCTCCTTCATGGAGCGCCTGCCCGAGTTCGGGAACCTGGTCGTCATGCGCACCGTCTCGAAACTGGGCCTGGCCGGCATCCGCCTCGGCTACATGACCGCCGCCCCCAAGCTGCTGGCGCAGTTCGAGAAGGTGCGCCCGCCGTACAACATCAACGTGCTGACCCAGACTGCCGCCGAATTCGCGCTCGATCATATCGAGGTGCTCAACGAGCAGGCCACCCTGCTGATCGAAGCGCGCGAGAAAATGGCGGCCGAGCTGGCCGCGCTGCCCGGGGTGACCGTGTTCCCGTCGGCCGCCAACTTCCTGCTGGTGCGCCTGCCGGACGCCGACGCCACCGTCGCACGGCTCGACGCGGCCAAGGTGCTGATCAAAAATGTGAGTAAAATGAACGGATTGGGCGGGTGCATCCGCGTGACCGTGAGCACACCTGAAGAAAATGCTGTTTTCCTGGATGCCGTCAAGGCATCGCTGACTTCGCACTAACCGAGCCTCCCATGACCACCGCAGACCGCACCGCAAACATTACGCGCAACACCAACGAGACGCAAATCCGTGTCGCCATCAACCTCGATGGCACTGGCCAGCAAAAGCTCAATACGGGCGTGCCTTTTCTGGACCACATGCTCGACCAGATCGCCCGCCACGGCCTGATCGACCTCGATATCGACTGCGTGGGCGACCTGCATATCGATGCCCACCACACGGTGGAAGATACCGGCATCACGCTCGGCATGGCGGTGGCCAAGGCGATCGGCGACAAGAAGGGCATCCGCCGGTACGGCCACGCCTACGTGCCGCTGGACGAAGCGCTCTCGCGCGTGGTGATCGATTTTTCCGGTCGTCCGGGGCTGGAAATGCACGTACCCTGGAAGCGTTCGATGATCGGCAGCTTCGACGTCGACCTGGCGCATGAGTTTTTCCAGGGTTTTGTGAATCACGCGCTGGTCTCGCTGCACATCGATAACCTGCGCGGCGAGAATGCGCACCATCAGTGCGAGACGGTGTTCAAGGCGTTTGGGCGCGCGCTGCGCATGGCGGCCGAACGCGATGCGCGCTCGGCTGGCACGATCCCGTCGACCAAGGGTAGTTTGTAACGTCATCGTCGCCGTCGTTCCCGCGCCAAGGCGGCACTTGGCGGGAACCCATAGCACCGCCGATTCGCCAACGTGCTATGGATCCCCGCCTTCGCGGGGACGACGGTAGAAAGCGCGTCTGTCTCCGATTAAGAACCTGAATTGCTATGAATAAAATTGTTGTGGTCGACTACGGCATGGGCAACCTGCGCTCGGTGGCGCAAGCCCTGCGCGCCGTCGCTCCTGAAGCCGACGTTCTCATCTCCGGCGAGGTCGCCGATATCGATTCGGCCGACCGGATCGTCCTGCCCGGCCAGGGCGCCATGCGCGACTGCATGGCCAGCCTGCGCCAGTCCGGCGTCGAGGAAGCCTTGCTGCGCGCCGCCAGGACCCGTCCCATCATGGGCGTGTGCGTCGGCGAGCAAATGCTGTTCGACGCGAGCGAGGAGGGCGACACGTCCGGCCTGGCCCTGTTGCCCGGCAAAGTGGTGCGCTTCCGGCTCGATGGCCGCCTGCAGCCGGACGGCTCGCGCTTCAAGGTGCCGCAGATGGGCTGGAACCGTGTGAAACAAGTGCGCCAGCATCCGCTGTGGCAGGGTATCCTCGACGATAGCTACTTCTATTTCGTGCATAGCTACTATGTCCAGCCTGACGACACCAGCCTCACCGCCGGCGAAACCGATTACGGCGCGCCGTTCTGTTGCGCGGTCGCCCGCGATAATATTTTCGCGACCCAGTTCCACCCGGAGAAAAGCGCCGGCGCGGGCCTGCGGCTGTACCAGAACTTCGTCCACTGGAATCCCTGATTGTCATCCGGTCACCCAATCACCCAACTACCTAAGATAACCGATCATGCTGCTCATTCCTGCCATCGACCTCAAAGACGGTCACTGCGTTCGCCTCAAACAGGGCGATATGGAACTTGCCACCGTCTTCTCCGAAGACCCCGCCGAAATGGCGCTGCACTGGCTCAAGCAGGGCGCGCGCCGCCTGCACCTGGTGGACCTGAACGGCGCCTTCGCCGGCAAGCCGAAAAACGAAGCCGCCGTCAAGTCGATCCTGCAGGTGGTGCAGGAGTTCGCCGTCGATAACGGTATCGACGAGATCCCCGTCCAGCTGGGCGGCGGCATCCGCGATCTCGACACCATCGAGCGCTATCTCGACGACGGCATCACTTACATCATCGTCGGCACCGCCGCTGTCAAGAACCCGGGCTTCTTGCACGACGCCTGCGGCGCCTTCCCGGGCCACATCATCGTCGGCCTGGACGCCAAGGATGGCAAGGTCGCCACCGACGGCTGGAGCAAGATGAGCGGCCACGAAGTGATCGACCTGGCCACCAAGTTCGAAGCCTATGGCGTCGAATCGATCATCTACACCGACATCGGCCGCGACGGCATGATGGGCGGGATTAACATCGAAGCGACCGTCAAGCTGGCCCAGGCCGTGCGCATCCCGATCATCGCTTCCGGCGGCCTGCACAACCTGGGCGATGTCGAGGCCCTGTGCGCGGTGCAGGAAGAAGGCATCGAAGGCGTCATCTGCGGCCGCTCGATCTACGAGGGCACGATCAACCTGGGCCAGGCCCAGGCGCGCGCCGATGAACTCACCGAAGGCGATCCGGCGTAAGCCGGAAGAACACACCATGCTCGCAAAACGCATCATTCCCTGCCTCGACGTGACCGGCGGGCGCGTCGTCAAGGGCGTCAACTTCACCGAACTGCGCGACGCCGGCGACCCGGTCGAAATCGCGCGCCGCTACGATGAGCAGGGCGCCGACGAGATCACTTTCCTCGACATCACGGCGACCTCGGACGAGCGCGACCTGATCCTGCACATCATCGAAGCGGTGGCCTCCACCGTGTTCATCCCGCTCACCGTCGGTGGCGGCGTGCGCAAGGTCGACGACGTGCGGCGCCTGCTCAACGCCGGCGCCGACAAGGTCAGCATGAACTCCTCGGCCGTCACCAATCCCGAGCTGGTGTTCGAGGCCTCGCAAAAGCACGGCTCGCAGTGCATCGTGGTGGCCATCGACGCCAAGCAGAGCGCGCCCGGCAAGTGGGAAGTGTTCACCCACGGCGGGCGGCGCGCCACCGGCCTCGATGCGGTCGAATGGGCGATGAACATGGAGCGCCTCGGCGCCGGCGAAATCCTGCTCACCAGCATGGACCGCGACGGCACCAAGTCCGGCTTCGACCTCGGCCTGACGGCCGCCGTCTCGAACGCGATCGGCATTCCCGTGATCGCCTCCGGCGGGGTGGGCGGCCTGCAAGACCTGGCCGACGGCATCAAGGTCGGCAAGGCCGACGCGGTTTTGGCGGCCAGTATTTTTCACTACGGCCAGCACACGGTCGGCGAAGCGAAGCGCTTCATGGCCGCGCAGGGCATTCCCATGCGTCTGGATTGAACATGACACCAACGATAACGAGTAGCGCGGCCAATTTCAGCTGGCTGAAAAAAGTCCGGTGGGACGAGAACGGCCTGGTGCCGGTGATCGCCCAGGAAGCCGGTTCGAACGATGTGCTGATGTTCGCCTGGATGAACCGCGACGCGCTGGCGCGCACGGTGGAACTGGGCGAAGCGGTGTACTGGAGCCGCTCGCGCAAGAAGCTGTGGCACAAGGGCGAAGAGTCGGGCCATACCCAGAAGGTGCTGGAAATCCGTCTCGACTGCGATGAAGACGTGATCCTGCTCAAGATCGAGCAGGCCGGCGCCATCGCCTGCCATACCGGGCGCCATTCCTGCTTCTATCAAAAGTTCGGCGGCGACGCCAAAAGCGGCGACTGGCAGGTGGTCGAACCCGTGCTGCAGGACCCGGAAACGATGTACACCAATCCAAAAAAGAGTACCCCATGAGCCAGACCCTCGCCCGCGTGGCGCAAACGATCGAATCGCGCAAGCTGGAAAACGGCGGCGACCCCGCCACGTCCTACGTCTCGCGCCTGTTTTCCAAGGGCGACGACGCGATCCTGAAAAAAATCGGCGAAGAAGCCACCGAGCTGGTGATGGCCGCCAAGGATGCGCGCGTCGATGGCGATGCTGCCAAGGTGCTGTACGAATGCGCCGACCTGTGGTTCCATTCGCTGGTGCTGCTGGCCCAGTTCGACCTCTCCCCGCAACAGGTGCTCGACGAGCTGGCGCGCCGCGAAGGCCTGTCGGGACTGGCCGAAAAAGCCGCCCGCCCCGAGGACACTCGATAAACCTACTGCGCGGTGCAATTTTCGCCCTGCGATGCTCACCGTACCTTCGTACGGCTGCGCTTCCCGGACTGCGCGTCCCGGACTGCGCGTCCCGGACTGCGCGTCCCGGACGAAACTTGCACCGCTCGCTACGGTTTCTCGAGGTCCTCGTACTTCTAACCCTACGGAAGCTGTCCATGACCGACTGCCTGTTTTGCAAAATCGCCGCCAAGCAAATTCCTTCGAGCATAGTCTACGAGGATGAAGAATTGCTGGCGTTCAAGGATATCCACCCGGCCGCGCCGGTACACCTGCTGGTCATTCCCAAGGTCCACCTTGCGACCTTGTCCGAATGCAACGAATCGCATGCCGCGCTGCTGGGCAAGCTGCTGGCGCTGGCGCCAAAACTTGCCAAAGAGCATGGTTGCGAAGTCAGCTACGATGCCGACGGCAAGCCGGCCGGCGGTTACAAGACGCTCATCAACAGCGGTCCCGACGGCGGCCAGGAAGTGTATCACCTGCACCTGCACCTGATCGGCGGCGCCCGTCCGTGGGCCGGCCAACGCTGACAATGCGGCAGGAATGCCCGGCATCGCGTAGAATACGCGGCGTAAGCTTTCGCGAATTCGGGCGCGTGCGCCTCGACAGGAGAAAATGATGGGTGGACTGAGTGTTTGGCATTGGCTGATCGTGTTGCTTGTCGTTGTGTTGGTTTTTGGAACCAAAAAACTCGGCAACATGGGTGGCGATATTGGCAAGGCCGTCAAAGGCTTCAAGGATGGCGTGCGCGGCGACGAGGACGCCAAGCCGGTGGTTCCTTCGCAGGTGACGGACAAGACCACCATCGATGGCGAAGCGAAAGAGAAAACGAAGTTCTGATGACCGTGCGTGCCCCGGCGCGCGCCTAGTCCGATACTTCCAGACGCCATGATCGATCTTGGACTCTCTAAAATCGCCATTATCGGCGTGGTTGCACTCATTGTCATCGGCCCTGAAAAGCTGCCCAAGGCGGCGCGCATGGCGGGCACCCTGTATGGACGCGCCCAGCGCTACCTGCATGAGGTCAAGTCCGAGGTGAGCCGCGAGATCGAGCTCGATGAACTGCGCAACCTGCAAAAGGAAGTGCAGGAAACAGCCCAGTCGATCAAGGACAGCGTCGAAAACACCATCGCCCGGAACATCGACGATGTCGACGCCGCCTGGCGCGACCTGCCCTCCTCAAGCGCGCCGGCCGCCACCATGAGCGACCTGGAACGCAAGGCGCGCGACTTCCGCCGCAAGAAGCTGGTGCGCAATTCGGCGGTGCCGGGCTGGTACAAGCAGCGCCACGGCGGCAAGGCCCACATCATGTCGGGCGCCGCGCGCGTGAAAAAATTCCGTCCGCGCTCGTCGTCCACCTCGTCCTTCTTCTAACACTCTTTGAATTCTCAATGACAGATAAAGCAGCGGGCGAAGAGACCTTTATCTCTCATCTGGTCGAATTGCGCGACCGCCTGGTCAAGGCCTCCATCGGCATCGCCGTCGTGTGCGCCGTGCTGATGCTGGGGCCCGGACCGGCCTATATTTACGACATCATCGCCCAGCCGATGATCGCCTCGCTGCCGGTCGGCTCGAAGATGATCGCCACCGGCGTCATCTCGCCATTCCTGGTGCCGATGAAAGTGACCCTGGTGCTGTCGATTATCCTGGCGCTGCCGTGGGTGTTCTACCAGATGTGGGCCTTCATCGCCCCCGGCCTGTACCAGCACGAAAAACGCCTGGTGCTGCCGCTGGTGGTGTCGTCCTCGGTCCTGTTCATGAGCGGCGTGGCGTTCTGCTACTTCTTCGTGTTCGGGCGCGTGTTCAAGTTCATTTCCGACTTTTCCCCGACCTCGATCGCGGTCACGCCGGACATCGAAAACTATCTCGATTTCGTCATGTCGATGTGCCTGGCCTTCGGCGCCACCTTCGAGGTGCCGGTGGTGGTGGTGATCCTGGTGCGCATGGGGATCGTCAGCGTGGCCAAGCTCAAGGAAATCCGTCCGTACGTCATCGTGGGCGCATTCGTGATCGCCGCCATCGTCACCCCGCCGGACATCGTCAGCCAGCTTGCGCTGGCCTTCCCGATGTGGATTTTGTTCGAATTCGGCCTGCTGGTCGCCCCGGCCTTCGTGCGCGCCACCCAGGCGCCGGAAGAATCGGCGTAAATATGCCGCCCCCTCAGGGCGCCTGACGGGCCAGGTACAGCACCGTGGCCTCGCTGCCGTCATCGCTCCCGACCTGCGTTGCCGTCATGTTCGGCAGGGTTGCTCCCAGATTGGACAGCAGGGCCGGGGTGGCGCTGTCGAGCAGGTCGGCGCTGGCCGGATTGACCTCGACGCGGCAGGTTTTGGTGCGGCATTCGAGCCGCCTGACCTGCGATTCAAGCCCACTATTGGCACGCGCCAGCGCGGCGCGCACGGCCGCTGACGCCTGGCTGCTCCACGCATGGTCCACCTGTTCGGCGCGAAACATGGTCTCGGCCGGCGCCACCGCCGCCGTCTCCGCCGTCAGCGCAAGCGCGCTCTGTGCGGCGGGAGGCGCGCGCGTGAGAATCATGCGCAGCCCGGCCACTTCGCGCCGCAGGCTGGCGACTTCTTGCCTCAGCTGCGCGATGTCGTTCGGCGGCGCCGTGCCGGACAGCGCCGGCGCGCCCGGCGGCGTCGGCGCGGCGCCCGGCGCGCGCCGCGCCGGTTCGGGCGCAGCGGCGGCGGCC
>NZ_WHJF01000549.1:0-282 GCF_011682185.1 Massilia genomosp. 1 | reverse complement strand
CGGTAAGTTGAAACGCAAAGGACGGGGTCTGCAAGGTAAAGCGATCGGGGTGCAGAAGCGGGTGTTGAGCGAAGCCGAGATAGGATTGGTCGTGCGATGGCTACCGAATTTCTCGCGCCTGGTTGAGGAAGTTTGCACGCTTTATTTATGGACTTGCACACGCGGTGCGGAGATTTTGGCAATTGAGGCGCATGAGGTCACTGATGAGGCTGATGGCCTTTGGTGGACTGTGCCGAAGGCGAAGACAAAAAATTCTTGGCGGGAGGAGGCTGGTGACTTGAG
>NZ_WHJF01000548.1:0-283 GCF_011682185.1 Massilia genomosp. 1 | reverse complement strand
ACCTGCTTGGCGGTATATCCTTTTTCCACCATGCGCGCCACGAAATCGGCGTGCTTGTTCGCGTCCTCGGCACTGGCCTTGGCATTGAACGAAATGACCGGTAACAGTTCCTCGGTATTCGAGAACATCTTTTTCTCGATCACGGTGCGGAACTTTTCATAGCTGGTCCAGGCCGGATTCTTGCCGCCGTTGGTGGCCCGCGCACGCAAGCCGAAGTTGACGATCTCGTTGCGGAAATCCTTGGGATTGCTGATCCCGGCCGGCTTCTCGATCTTTTCCAGCT
>NZ_WHJF01000547.1:0-283 GCF_011682185.1 Massilia genomosp. 1 | reverse complement strand
CACAACCTTTTTTTATTTATTGTCGTGTAGAATTGTTTATTGTTAGAAGTTACGTGCCAATCTGTCGCTGGACAGCATACCAGCGTCACCGCCGCAATCTGGTCCCGGCCCTGCGCCGCGCCCTCCGCTTGCAGCACTCCCGCGTTACGCCTGGCGTAGCGCGGGCATAGCGCCCATCCCGCGCCTCTGCTTCCCGCCCACCCTGGCCACACCAAAGCCCGGGTGCCGGGTCCATGCGTACGCAACATCCCTGAACCACCTTAGCCGAATACGGAACACCGAT
>NZ_WHJF01000546.1:0-283 GCF_011682185.1 Massilia genomosp. 1 | reverse complement strand
AATAATTTTCATAACTCAGTTCCGCCAACCGAATCCCGGCAATGCCGATGATCAGGGCCGCGTTATACACCAGCTGCGCTACCAGATACCAGCGCGCAAAAACCGCCCGGCCTCTGAGGGCGAGGATCGCCACCACGGGGGCAATCGCATGCGTAAATAACAAGGCGATCGTCACCTGGATCACGGCCACCTGAAGGCCGAGTGTTCGCAAGACGATGCCTGCGATGGCAAGAAGAATGACGCCGACAAAATACTTGTCAAAACGCGGCATGAACTGCCTGGT
>NZ_WHJF01000545.1:0-283 GCF_011682185.1 Massilia genomosp. 1 | reverse complement strand
CTTCATCCATCTGGCGCAGGTCGAAATCAGTGAGAGGCGTGGGCTTTTTTAACAAGATTGCACATCATACATTGAACTGAGTTTCCAGGCAGAAAAATTGTCTGCGGGGAGGTGATTGGTTACGTTGTATGTGTAGGCAGGTGATGCGCTAACTGTAAAGCGGAAATTTGCAAGCTAGTTGTCGCCTAAATACGATTTTTACGCTGCTTTTTTGAGTGCTTGATTTTTCTCCTTTTTGGTGACGGCTTCCGTGACACTTTTTTCGGGATTGAGGTGTACCGTC
>NZ_WHJF01000544.1:0-284 GCF_011682185.1 Massilia genomosp. 1 | reverse complement strand
TTCGATTATAGCTTGGTCTATGAGTCATTACAATGAAATTCGCCACGGAAGACACGGTGTTTTCCTCCATGCACCTACATTTGGTCTTCGCAACAAAATACCGCCGTGAAGTCTTCACAAAAGAGATCCTTGACGACCTGCGGCCGATATTTTCCAGCAATCTGGTCAACAGCCTGAAAGGCGTTTCCAGCCGCATGATTCGGAAGAAGAACTATCCGAGCATCCGCAAGAAGCTTTGGGGCGGCGCGCTATGGTCGCCTTCCTACTTTGCCGGTAGCTGCGGC
>NZ_WHJF01000543.1:0-285 GCF_011682185.1 Massilia genomosp. 1 | reverse complement strand
AGGACCGTTAAATGGCGGTACTGCGAACACCAGGGCGAGCGCCAGGATGACGGAGGCGATGAGGGCGCTGGTGGCGCGCCAGCTCATGACCGTCAGCAGGACGAATTGCAACAGCAATTCCTCCAATTCCCCTACTCCTCTGTGATGGCGGGATAGCCGGAAACACAGTCCCTTGGGGCCGGCTTCGCACGACTGCCGTACATTGCGCAGGCAGAACCAGGCTGCTGGTCCCGGCCGGCCCGCCACCTTATCGCAAGCCTACTTTTGCTTGGCCGCCGCGTACAA
>NZ_WHJF01000542.1:0-285 GCF_011682185.1 Massilia genomosp. 1 | reverse complement strand
AAGGCCCTGGAAGCGCTGTATCAGCGAATCCGGGGCGCCGGCCAGCGCACCCCGAGCGGCATCTGGAAACAGGCGCTGTTCTACAACCAGCTGCGCGGATTCGGCCAGTGGAGCACCGATGCGGCGTATTGGGACACGGTGCAGACGCGGGTCAGGGCGTGGCGCAAGCAATATCCGACGTCGGTGCCGGCGCGCCTGTTCGAGGCCTATATGCTGTTCAAGCGCGCCGAAGCGAACCGCGGTTCGGGCTACTACGACACGCTCACGGAACAGCAGCGGCGCGAT
>NZ_WHJF01000541.1:0-285 GCF_011682185.1 Massilia genomosp. 1 | reverse complement strand
CTGGCGGCATCGAGCTGGGCCAGGCCGCTATTGGCCAGGGCCGGGAGCTTGCGGTAATCGATGTAGCCGATCACGCGCGCCGACGAGCCGACGTAGTTGGTGCGCGAGCGGCTCAGCGCCACTTCGGCGTAGGCCTGGGTGTCGGCGCCGAGCTTGATCACGCCACGGCTGAGCAGGTTCTGCTTGGTCGACTTGGGATACAGCTCGGTGTCGCCCATGTAGTCGTAGGTGCAGGCATCGACGCCGCCGCTGCCGGCCGGCAGGTACAGATTGGCTTGCGGCGCG
>NZ_WHJF01000540.1:0-286 GCF_011682185.1 Massilia genomosp. 1 | reverse complement strand
GCGGTTATCAGGCGATGTCGAACTGGGTGCCATCCGCGCGCACGCAGTTGGAACGGCGTGCCCTGATCGACAGCAAACTGCTGGCGCCGGGCGGCCCGCTCGACGCCGTGGCCAAGGCCATTGACGAAGACAGCGCCTGGAGCGCCGCCACGCGCGCGCACCTGATGGCGCCGCGCGCACCGCTCACGCCTGCGGAATTCCTGAAAACTCCGCCGAGCGAGCCTTGGCGCCACCTGTGGCTGGGCGGCCTCGACGGCGTCCACGCCCGCCTCGGCGCGCTGCGCGG